>NZ_JBHSAC010000035.1:0-76685 GCF_042649885.1 Streptococcus dentapri
CTTAGCTCAGTTGGTAGAGCATCTGATTTGTAATCAGAGGGTCGCGTGTTCAAGTCATGTAGCCGGCATTTTAGATTTAGATTTTTAAGCTGGAATTTCTTCCAGCTTTTTATATATCAAATTTTAAAGAGAATGGGATCAAAATCGGTAAACTGTAATCAACTACTGCATTAATCTGGTAAAGCAAAATAAAAAAGCAGGACTTTTGTCCCAGCCTCTTTTTGCAACTTTAACGACTCTTGAGTTCAAGATAACGTTTGTACCAAATATTGATGTATGACTCTGAAAAAGGCCCTTTTTCATTATTAATCCAATCAACAAGAATTTTAACATTTTCTTTTAAGATGAAATCAATATCTTTTGAATAGTGCATTTCTCTCTTGTGAGTCTCATACTCGTCTACATCGAGCAATTTTTTTTCGTGATTCTCAAATACTTTAACATCTAGATCATAATCTATATATTTGAGAGCCTCTTCATCCATAACATAAGGACTTGCCAGATTACAGTAATAGGAAACGCCATTATCACGAATCATTGCAATGATATTAAACCAAAATTTTTTATGGAAATAAACAATTGCTGGTTCACGAGTCACCCAACGTCGGCCATCACTTTCAGTTACGAGTGTGTGGTCGTTAACGCCGATAATAGCATTTTCTGTTGTTTTTAGTACCATAGTGTCGCGCCAGGTTCGGTGCAAACTACCATCATGCTTATAACTCTGAATTGTAATAAAGTCGCCTTCTTTTGGTAATTTCATGGCATCTGACCTTCTACAATTAGTTTATCTGTTATAGTTTATCATAATTTAGTAGAAAAATCACTGCTGAAAGCTGAAAAGGTCTTTTTAGAGGTAATCACGTAGAGCTGCTTCTATATCTGTAAAGTCATATCCTTTTCTAGCTAGAGCTTGAGTCAGTCTTTGTTTCAAATCATAGCCTTCATATTTTTTTTGATATTTTGGTAATAGTTTATCTAACTCACGATAGATGAGTTCCATATCATCTAGGTCATCTTTTTGAATAGTAAGGCCTGCAAGAGCTATTTTAGCTGCTTGATAATCAAATCCTTTATTGAGTAAATTTTGGGTGATTTTATCTTTAATAGCTTTGGTCGGAAAACGCCCTTCGTATTTTTTATACAATTTTTTAGCGGTTCGCTCAGCAATTTCTGAGAAATCTTGGCTTTCTGTTACTTCTGAAATGACAGACTTAGGGATTCCCTTTTGACTAAGCTTTTGGCTCAATATATGAGGGCCTTTATCACCATTATAAAAGTTTTGAGTGATTATATTTTCGGCATAGCGATAATCATCAATCCACTTATTTCTTTTAAGATTATCCAGAACTTGGGGAATTATGTTACTATCAATTTCATGTTTATAAAGATAGTCTTTAATCTCTTTTTCAGTTCGTTGTTTAAAGGAAAGATAGTAGAGAGCAAGATTTTTGCCATAAGAGAATTGTGCGAAGGTTTGAATATCGTCTAGTTGTTCTTTACTGATATCCATTCCTTTGGAGAGCATAAATCGGACAATGGTATCTTCAGTAATATAAAGTTTTTCTTTGTCATCTAATTCAAGGAAATAAAGGTGTTTTTTCTTTTCAATTTTAGTGATTTTCATAGGTTTATTATAGCAAAAATGTTAGAATAAAAGGGCATCTAGCAAGAGTTTTGTCTTAGGTGCAAAGCTATCAAGAGCTGCTTTATCAAGCTACTTATCAGTAAATTTAATTGTTTTTTATAGCATTTTTAGAAAGGTTTCCCATAATGAATTTACAGCTTAAGCAAAGAATCCCGCTAAAAATAAAGCGTATGGGGATAAACGGCGAGGGAATTGGATTTTATAAGAAAACCTTGGTCTTTGTTCCAGGAGCCCTCAAGGGGGAGGATGTTTTTTGTCAAGTAACAGCACTTAAGCGTAATTTTGCGGAAGCTAAACTATTAAAAATTAATAAACATTCCAAATTTCGTGTAAAGCCTCAGTGTCCTATTTATGAGGAATGTGGAGGCTGCCAAATTATGCATTTGCGGTATGATAAACAGTTGGATTTCAAAGATGATATGGTTGTCCAAGCCTTAAAAAAATTTAAACCTTCAGACTATGAATCTTATGAAATCCGTAAGACCAAGGGAATGGAGGAGCCCTATCATTATCGCGCAAAATTGCAATTTCAAACACGCTCATTCGGTAATTCAGTTAAGGCGGGGTTGTTCGCTGCTAATTCTCATCGTCTGGTATCTCTACAAGACTGCTTGGTGCAGGATTCATTGACACAAGAAATTGTTAATAAAGTAACTCTTTTATTGACTAAATATAAGATTCCTATTTATAATGAACGTAAAATTGCTGGTATTCGAACCGTCATGGTACGTAAGGCTCAGGCTAGCTCCCAGGTGCAAATTATCTTTGTCACGAGCTGTCAGCTTCGTTTGACAGCTCTTATTAAGGAGTTACATCTAGCCTTTCCAGAAATCGTGACGATTGCAGTCAATTATAACCGCTCCAAATCGAGTGAAATTTATGGAGAAGAAACGGAAATCATCTGGGGGCGAAAAACTATTCAAGAAGAAGTGCTTGACTATAGTTTTGCCCTTTCTCCTCGTTCTTTTTATCAGTTGAATCCTGAACAGACACAGGTGCTTTATACTGAAATTGTCAAAGCTCTTGATGTATCTCCAAATGACCATTTGATTGATGCTTATTGTGGTGTGGGTACTATTGGTTTTGCTTTTGCAAACAAGGTGAAGTCGGTGCGTGGTATGGATATTATTCCGGAAGCTATAGAAGATGCCAAGAAAAATGCCTATGCTATGGGATTTGAAAATACATATTACGAAGTTGGGAAAGCAGAGGATTTAATTCCAAAATGGTATGATGAAGGCTACCATGCCGATGCTCTCATTGTGGATCCACCAAGAACTGGCTTAGATGATAAACTTTTACAAACCATTATTGAGGCTGCACCAGAAAAAATGGTTTACGTCTCCTGTAATGTTTCGACTTTGGCACGAGATCTGGTTCGACTGACACAAATTTATCAAGTTGATTATATTCAATCGGTAGATATGTTCCCACACACCGCTAGAATAGAGGCGGTTGTTAAGCTGAAAAAAAGAGCTTAGGGTAAGACTATTTTGATGATATTTTCAAGTTGACTATCTTCAATAATAGGGAGAATGCCTATTTTGACAGCATTGTGAATTTGTGATATGATGAATCGAGAAAGTTGAGTATTGTATGTATCGCGTATTGAGAATTGATAACGAGGTCGTTGTCCTTGCTAATACGGACGGTCAAGTTAAACGGATTGATCGTTCGTCTTTTAGTTTTGTCCCTAGGTTAGGAGATAGGGTGGATCTTTTTCAAGATGACAATGGCGAATTTGTAGCGGTGAGAGCTAGAGAGCAAGGTGACTCTAAAAATGGGTCAAGGCATGTTAGATCGGCTCTTTTGCAGGGGATTTTCGATTTATTTATGGAAATCGTTTCACTCCACAATGATCAAGTGGGTGATTTAAAGCGTATCCTGACACAAATCTTTATCACCTTTTTCATGATTTGGGGTTTGTTGGGCGTTGTTGTTGTTGAAATTATTATTTTTATTGAATCATTATTAATTTGGGCTTATCAGCTGGCTCTGATTGCTATTAAGTATCTTCATGATCTTATTAGTAGAAAAATGGCTGAAAGAGATAAGAAGCGTGATTCTCAGCTTTATGCCTCTTATCAGGAGCCGATTTACGAACATGGGCAGGACTATGCTGATTCTGTAAATCCAGAAGCTTATGACGAATATGAAGGTGATTCATATATTATTGATTTAGATTCTCTGGAACTCTCTCCAGATGAGTCTGACAGAGATTATTGAGAGAAATGGGAAATTTCCTATTTCTCTTTCTTTATGTTTGGAAATTTGCTAAAATGTTAAGGAAATAAAGTTTTTACGAGGTAGAGTCATGTCACAAATTTTAGTTTTTGGACACCAAAATCCTGATACTGATGCGATTGCATCATCATATGGCTGGGCTTATTTAGAACGTACAGCTTGGGGACGCAATGCTGAGTGTGTTGGGCTGGGAGAACCAAACGAAGAAACAGCTTTTGTATTAGACTACTTTAAGGTTGAAACTCCGCGTGTAGTAGAATCTGCTAAGGCAGAAGGAGTAGAACAGGTTATCTTAACAGACCACAATGAATTCCAACAATCTATCAAGGATATTAGTGATGTTGAAATCATGGCTGTCATTGATCACCACCGTGTTGCCAATTTTGAAACAGCTAATCCACTTTACATGCGCCTTGAACCTGTTGGTTCCGCCTCGTCAATTGTTTTTCGTGCTTTCAAAGAAACTGGCACAGCAATTCCTAAAGAAGTAGCTGGCCTGCTCTTATCAGGCTTGATTTCTGATACTCTGCTTTTGAAATCACCAACAACTCATGCGTCAGATCCAGCAGTTGCCAAAGAATTGGCTGAAATTGCTGGTGTTGATCTGGAGGAATACGGTTTAGCTATGTTGAAAGCAGGAACCAATCTTGCTAGCAAATCTGCTGAAGAATTGATTGATATTGACGCTAAAACTTTTGAACTCAATGGCAATAATGTGCGTGTAGCTCAAGTCAATACAGTTGATATCAATGATGTTTTGATGCGTCAAGCTGAAATTGAAGGAGCGATTGAAAAGTCGCGCGCAGCCAACGGTTACTCAGATTTTATTCTTATGATTACAGATATCCTCAATTCAAATTCTGAAATTTTGGCTTTGGGGAGTAACATGGATAGAGTTGAAGCAGCCTTTGATTTCGTCCTCGAAAATAACCATGCTTTCTTGGAAGGTGCAGTTTCCCGCAAGAAACAAGTTGTTCCACAGTTGACGGAGAGCTTTAATTAAGTTATCAATGATTAATTGACAGATTGACTGTCAGATTTTGATAAAATTTTTAGATGGCGAGGCAGTACATCTTAAGGGGGCTGAAGAGAGTTAGTAGCTAGCTTCGAATTCCTTGTGAGATGGATGCCCGCCTTCTCTTTATATAAGAATAAATATGAAACGAAATTTTGATACGGTAAAACGTTTGGTTATTAAGATTGGAACCAGCTCCCTGGTTTTACCAAATGGAAAAATCAATCTAAATAAAATTGACCAGCTAGCTTTTGTCATCGCTAGTCTGATGAATCAGGGCAAGGAAGTCATCCTGGTTTCTTCTGGAGCCATGGGATTTGGTCTCAATGTATTAAATGAGGAGAAACGTCCGACCGATATTGATCAACAACAGGCTGTTTCGAGTGTGGGACAGGTGGCGATGATGAACCTGTATTCGCAAATTTTTTCTCACTATCAAACCAATGTCAGTCAGCTGTTGATTACAAGAGATGTGGTGGTGTATCCTGAAAGTCTGGAAAATTTCACCAATGCTTTTGAAGCCTTGATTGCCAGAGGAATTGTTCCCATTGTCAATGAAAATGATGCGGTCAGTATTGAAGAGATGGATCATCAGACCAAATTTGGGGATAATGACCGTTTGTCAGCCATTGTAACGGGTATCACCAAGTCTGACTTATTGATTATGCTGTCTGATATCGATGGTCTTTTTGATAGGAATCCTAATGTTTACGAGGATGCTGTCTTGCGTGATCATGTCACTGAAATTACCGATGATATTTTGGCCTCTGCAGGTGGTGCAGGTAGTAAATTTGGAACCGGTGGGATGTTGAGCAAAGTCCAGTCGGCTCAAATTATTTTTGATCAGGGTAGACAAATGGTCCTAATGAATGGCAAAAATCCTAGGGATATTCTGCGACTTTTAGCCGGTGATAAGTTAGGAACTTGGTTTAGAAAGGAGTAACCAATGACAGTTATTAATCAATTAGGACAAAAAGCAAAGTCAGCCAGTCGTGAATTGTTAAGCATTGGAGCGATAGATAAGAATGTTATTTTAGAGCTTATTGCTAAAAATTTAATCGCTAATAGTGCTCATTTGTTGACTGAGAACACCAAGGATTTGGCAGTGGCGGAGAAACATGGGATTAGCTCAGTGATGACGGATCGGCTCCGTCTAACTTTAGAACGTATTGAGGCAATGGCAGATGGTCTGCATCAGGTTGCGGATTTAAAGGATCCCATTGGGCAGGTAGTGCAAGGTTTTACCAATAGCGATGGTCTTAAAATTCTACAAAAACGTGTCCCTTTAGGCGTCGTTGGAATGATTTTTGAAAGTCGCCCCAACGTTTCTGTAGATGCTTTTAGTCTAGCCTTTAAAACCAATAATGCGATTATTTTACGCGGTGGTCGTGATGCAATTCACTCCAATATGGCTCTTGTAAATATTATCCGACAAACTTTGACAGAAGCAGGGGTCACACCAGATGCTGTTCAGCTGATTGAAGATACTAGCCATGAAGTTGCCGAAGAGATGATGAAGGCAACCGACTATATTGACGTGCTGATTCCTCGCGGCGGTGCTCATCTAATTCAGACGGTCAAAGAAAAAGCCAAGGTACCTGTCATTGAAACAGGAGTTGGTAATGTTCATGTCTATGTTGATGAAACAGCTGACCTAGAGATGGCTACGAAGATTGTGATCAATGCCAAGACTCAACGCCCTAGTGTTTGTAATGCAGCAGAGAGCCTGATTGTCCACCAAGCTGTGGCTGAAGAGTTTCTAGCAAAATTGGAAGACGCAATTGTTGAGGCTCATGAGGTGGAATTTCGGGCAGATGATCGTGCCAAGAGCTATTTAAAAACCGCTCTTCCTGCTAAGCCAGAAGATTTCGGCCGAGAATTTTTAGATTATATTATGTCGGTCAAGATTGTTGATAATTTATCTCAAGCAATTGACTGGATTAATACCTACACAACTCATCATTCCGAAGCCATTATCACCCAAAATATTGCAGCTGCCGAGGCTTTCCAGGAGCAGGTAGATGCAGCTGTGGTCTATGTCAACGCTTCAACGCGTTTTACAGATGGTTTCATTTTTGGCTTGGGTGCCGAAATCGGTATTTCAACTCAAAAAATGCATGCGCGTGGACCAATGGGCTTGGAGGCTTTGACTTCAACCAAGTTCTACATCAATGGACAGGGACAAATCAGAGAATAATCATAGATGAGATTAGTAATCTTATAATTATGTTAACCAAAAAAAGAAGGCTGGAGCAAGATCCTGCCTTTTTGTTTTGCCCTAGCTTTACCAGATTAAAGCAAAGGTTGATTGGCAGTCCTTATCCCTTGCTAAGCAAGTGATAGCTGGCAACCTAATCAACTGTGCAGAAAAAGGCGGGATGACAAAATCGATAAATTGCGATTGTATCACAGTTTAGTGATTTTTATCCCACTTTCTTTTGTTTGGAGTATTAGTCTAATTAGACGAGTTGTTATTTAAAATATTATTAGCGCAAAATTACCTAAATTATGGTAAAATAAAAGCTATGACAAACGAATTTCACCATGTGACAGTGCTGCTTTCTGAGACCGTAGATATGCTGGCTATTAAACCAGATGGTATCTATGTGGATGCAACCTTGGGTGGAGCTGGTCATAGCGCTTATCTCTTGTCCCAACTGGGCCCAGAAGGTCACCTTTACTGCTTTGATCAGGATCAGATAGCGATTGATAATGCTCAGGTTAAATTGAAAGAGTATATCGATAAAGGCATGGTGAGTTTTATTAAAGATAATTTTCGCCATTTAAAAAAACAGTTGACCCAAAATGAGGTAACTGAGATTGATGGTATTCTATATGACCTAGGTGTTTCTAGCCCGCAGTTAGACGAGCGGGAGCGTGGCTTTTCCTACAAAAAAGATGCGCCACTTGATATGCGTATGAATCAGGAAGCTAAACTGACTGCCTATGATGTGGTCAATAGTTACACCTATCAGGATTTAGTCAGGATTTTTTTTAAGTATGGTGAAGATAAATTTGCTAAGCAGATTGCCCGCAAGATCGAGCAGGAGAGAGCTAAAGGACCAATTGAAACAACGGGTCAGTTAGCAGAAGTTATCAAATCTGCTAAACCAGCCAAGGAACTCAAGAAAAAAGGTCATCCTGCTAAGCAGATTTTTCAGGCCATTCGCATTGAGGTTAATGATGAACTTGGTGCAGCAGAAGAATCCATTCAGCAAGCCATGGAAATGTTAGCGGTTGATGGTCGTATTGCTGTTATCACTTTTCATTCCTTGGAGGATCGATTGATCAAGCAAGTCTTCAAAGAAGTTTCTACGATTGATGTTCCTAAAGGGCTTCCCTTTATTCCAGAGGATATGCAACCTAAAATGGAATTAGTTAACCGCAAGCCCCTTGTACCGACTCAATCGGAATTGGATGTTAATAATCGTGCCCACTCAGCTAAGTTACGGGTGGCTAAAAAAATTCGAAAGTAGATGTTAATATGGCTAATAAAAAGCAAGAAGAAAGAGCAATCAGAGATGCTTTTCAGCGGCGTTTTCGCAAGTTTTCCAGACTAGAGGTGGCCTTTTATGGCTCTATCATCATTGCGGCAGTTTTAATGTCTGTCGGTATCATTTATTTACAGAGTCGCAATCTGCAAGTTAAGCAAGAAATCACGCAGATTAATAGCCAGATTAGTGATGCAGAAACTGATCTGAACAATGCCAAGCAGGAAGTAAATGAATTGACACGCTCCGAGCGTGTCGCTGAAATTGCAGAGCGTGCTGGCTTGTCGATTGATAATTCTAATCTTGGGAATATTGGGAGTAATGAGTAAGACATGAAAAATTTAATCAATCGATTTTTGACTTTTGTAACTAGAGATCGTCGGAGTCCTCGTGTCAATCGTGAGCATGTTGGACAAAATTTGATGATTACGACGGTCTTTATCTTTTTTGTCTTTCTCATCAATTTTGCTATTATTATTGCGACCGATAAGAAGTTTGGAGTTGATTTATCTAAAAACGCTAAGGATGTTTATCAAACAACCGTTACCAAGGCGGCTAAGCGAGGTTCTATTTATGACCGCAATGGCAATGTTATTGCGGAAAATTCTACAACTTATACGGTTTATGCCATTATCGATAAAAAATATGTTTCAGCTTCGAAAGAGAAACTCTACGTTCAAGACAGTCAATTTGATAAATTGGCTGAAATTTTAAACCAGCAGATTGGGATTGATACTGATTACGCCAAAAAACAATTAGAGCAGAAGGATTTAACACAAGTTTATTTTGGATCCAGTGGATCTAAGCTGTCTTATAGCACCATGAAGGCCATTCAAGAAGCTGCTGAGAAAGAAGGGATCAAAGGAGTTGATTTTGACTCCAGCGCTAGTCGTCTCTATCCTAATGGAACATTTGCTTCTGAATTTATCGGGATTGCCCAAAGTAAAAATGGTAAAAAAGGTGATGCTACCCTAGTTGGGACAACTGGAATGGAAGCCTCAATGGATGATACGCTCTCTGGTACAGATGGTAAGATAACTTACGAAAAAGATGAGAATGGTAATATCCTATTTGGTACCGGAAAAACGGTTAAGAATACAGTTGATGGTCGTGATGTCTATACAACGCTTGATGCTACCTTGCAAAATTATCTGGAAACCCAGATGGATGTTTTTATGAAAGACGTTGGTAGTGCGACAGATGCCAGTGCAACCTTGGTTAATGCTGAAACAGGAGAAATTTTAGCAACAACACAGCGTCCAACCTACAATGCTGATACCTTGCAGGGAATGAGTAAAGATGAAGGTTACAACTGGCTCAATATGCTCTATGGGACCAACTATGAACCAGGGTCAACCATGAAGGTTATGCTCCTAGCATCGGCTATCAATGAGGGGGCTTTCAATCCCAATCAGTCCTATTATAATGGGGATGGAATTACCATCGCTGACACAACAATAAATGACTGGTCGGTCAACAACGGAACCTCTACAGGGCAAAATATGACCCTAGCTCAAGGTTTTGCCTATTCTTCAAATGTTGGCATGACCATTCTGGAGCAAGAGTTAGGAGATTCAACATGGGGCAGTTATCTCTCCAAATTCCGTTTTGGTCTTCCAACGCGCTTTGGAATGGCTAATGAAGAATCCGGGTCGGTATCACTGGATAATGAGGTAACGACAGCAATGTCGGCCTTCGGTCAAGGAGTTTCGGTAACAGAGACTCAAATGTTGCGCGCCTTTTCTTCTGTTGCCAATGATGGCGTCATGCTAGAACCCCGTTTCATCAGTCAGGTCTATGATCCTGATAAGAATAGCAGCAGAGTTGGTTCTACCGAGGTTGTTGGTAATCCAGTATCATCAGATGCTGCTAGCCAAACGCGTGATTACATGGTAACTGTTGGGACAGATAGTCAGTATGGAACACTCTATTCATCTTCAACAGCTTCTCCAGTTATTCAGGTTGGAGACTATTCTGTAGCTGTGAAATCTGGTACTGCTCAGTATGCTAAAGAAGACGGAGGCTATGAGGAAGGACAGAATAGTTATATCTACTCTGTCGTCGCCATGGTTCCATCTGATGATCCTAAGTTTGTCATGTATGTTACCTTGAAGAAGCCTGAGCATTTCAGTATCACCTATTGGTCAGATGTCATCAATCCAGTATTGGAACAGGCTATGCTGATGCAGGATGAATTATCTTCAACGGCTGTTGCTTCACAGTCTTCTGGTGAGACAGCTTATAAGATGCCAGATATCACTGGTAAGAGTGCCGGTGATGCTGCTGTCACGCTGCGTCAAAATCTAGTTCATGTGGTTTCCTTAGGAACAGGAAGCAAGGTTAAAAAAACTTCCGTTAAAGCAGGAACGAATCTGTCTGCAGGTAGTCAGGTCTTGATTTTAACAGACAAGATCAAAGAGTTACCAGATATGTATGGATGGACCAAGGAAAATGTACAAACTTTTGCCGATTGGATGGGTCTCAAAGTGACCTTTAAAGGATCAGAATCTGGAACTGTTATCAAGCAAAATATTAATTCCGGAACTGATTTGAAAGACGTTAAAAAATTAACCATTACTCTAGGAGAATAAAATGCTACTCACCTTATTAGCGGGATTGACAGCCTTTATTTTAACGGTTGTCAGCATGCCCTTCTTTATCAAATTTTATCAGAAGAAAAAAATTGCTGGTCAACAGATGCACGAGGATGTTAAGCAACATATGGCTAAGGCTGGAACTCCAACTATGGGGGGAACAGTCTTTATTCTTGCTGCTACTCTTGTGACCTTGATTTTCTCATTTTTAAATTCTTTCAAGGGTCCAGCATTTGGAGCGACAGCAGGTATTTTATCAGTTGTTGTCATTTATGGTATTATTGGTTTTCTCGATGATTTCTTGAAGATTTTTAAAAAAATCAATGAAGGGTTGACACCTTGGCAGAAGATGTCGCTGCAAATTATTGCTGGTCTCATTTTTTACTTTTTGCATGTAAGACCGAGTGGCACCGATGCTATAAATATCTTTGGCTATCAGCTACATATTGGTATTTTTTATCTGATTTTTGTTCTTTTTTGGGTTGTCGGCTTTTCAAATGCTGTTAATCTGACAGATGGGATTGATGGTCTGGCCTCAATTTCGGTAGCTATTAGTTTGGCTGCCTATGGTATTATTGCTTATATCCAAAAGCAGACTGATATTCTCTTGATTATTGTGGTAATGATTGGTGCTCTCCTAGGCTTCTTTGTCTTCAATCATAAGCCAGCCAAAGTTTTCATGGGAGATGTTGGTAGCCTAGCCTTGGGGGCTATGTTGGCTTCAATTTCTATTACTCTGCGTCAGGAATGGACTCTGTTAATTATTGGCTTTGTTTATGTGCTTGAGACCGCTTCGGTTATGCTTCAAGTTTCTTACTTCAAGTACACTAAGAAGAAGTATGGTGAGGGGCAGCGTATTTTCCGTATGACTCCCTTCCACCATCATTTAGAACTTGGCGGTTTAAGCCTTAAAAAAGAGGGAAGTAAGTGGTCTGAGTGGCAGGTTGATGCTTTTCTTTGGAGCCTCGGAGTCCTTGCCAGCTTGATTGTATTGGGGATATTGTATCTCTTGTAAAAAAGCTAGTTTAATAGACATTTGCTTACATGAAGTTCTTAGGTGCAAGTCTGAGAACTTTTCTTGTTCTCAATTATTTTTTAAGGAGGTAAAAATAAAAAGCAAAATTATGATTATGGAATGTATGCTGTTGGTAAAACATTGGTGATTTGATGAAACAAATGCTAAACCCGTAGACAAGAAAAATTTGAGACTAGATAGGTCAAGATAGAGAAGAGTAATCAACTAATAATTATTCAAGAATTTTACCTTACATCATGTAAAAATAATTTATAACTCTTTCCAAACTGAGTTTTAACTGATCATTTGAGAATTTGAAAAAGCGAACAATCCTATTTCATGTTATAATATAAGGGCATTGAGCATTAGCATGGTAAATAAGTTGATAGAAGATCCGACTTTCAGTAATTATAAATTGAGGTAAGCATGTCATTTAAAGATTTTAATTTTAAACCCTATATCCAAAAGAGTTTGGATGAAATGAAATTTACTGAACCGACTCCGGTTCAGCAAAAATTGATTCCCCTCGTTCGTTCGGGTCGTGATTTAGTAGGTGAATCAAAAACAGGATCTGGTAAGACCCATACTTTTTTGATACCTATTTTTGAAAAATTAGATGAAAATGATAAGGATGTACAGGCTGTCATTACAGCGCCCAGCCGTGAATTAGCTAGGCAAATTTATCAGGCTGCTAAACAAATTGCAGATCAGTCTGAGACAGGGATACGTATCGCCAACTATGTTGGAGGAACGGACAAGCTTCGCCAAACTGAAAAATTGAAATCCTCCCAGCCTCATATTGTTATTGGTACACCTGGTCGGATTTACGATTTGGTTAAATTTGGGAGTCTTAACATTCATAAGGCACAGATCTTTGTTGTTGATGAAGCGGATATGACCTTAGATATGGGTTTTCTGGATACGGTAGATAAAATTGCAGCTAGCCTGCCTAAACAAGTCCAATTTTTGGTTTTTTCAGCAACGATCCCACAAAAGTTACAGCCCTTCCTGAAAAAATATTTAACCAATCCTGTTATTGAACAGATCAAGTCAGAAACAGTCATTGCAGATACGATTGATAACTGGTTAATTTCCACCAAGGGACGGGATAAAAATGCACAGATTTTAGAAATTGCTCAGGTCCTGCAACCTTATTTGGCTATGATTTTTGTCAACACCAAGGAAAGAGCTGATGACCTGCACGCCTATTTGACTGGCAATGGTCTCAAGGTTGCTAAGATTCATGGAGGGATTCCGCCGCGGGAGCGTAAGCGGATTATGAATCAAGTCAAAAATCTTCAATTTGAATATATTGTCGCGACCGATTTGGCTGCAAGAGGGATTGATATTGAAGGTGTCAGTCATGTTATCAATGATGCTATTCCTCAAGACCTATCCTTTTTTGTTCATCGGGTAGGTCGAACAGGGCGCAATAGTCTATCAGGAACGGCTATTACCCTGTACCAGCCAAGTGATGACGGTGACATTCGTGATTTGGAAAAGATGGGAATTAGGTTCAGTCCCAAAGTTTTGAAGGATGGTGAGTTTCAGGATACTTATGAACGTGATCGCCGTGCTAATCGTGAAAAATCCTATCAGAAACTAGATACTGAAATGATTGGTCTGGTTAAGAAGAAAAAGAAAAAGGTGAAACCTGGCTACAAGAAAAAAATTCAGTGGAAGGTTGACGAAAAGCGCAAGCGTGAACGTCGAGCTGAAGCACGTGCTAAAAGTCGGGCTAATCGCAAAGCTAAAAAGCAAACATTTTGATGTTTGATAGATACAAGAGGCTGGGACAAAAGTCCTGCCTTTTTGATATGCTTTAGCTATCGACTGATAGAAAATCAGTATTATCCAAAATGTTTTTAAGATGCTAAACTAGTATCATCTTGAAGAATGAGGTGAAGGAAATATGAAATTGAGAAAAATACTAGCAGCAGGTTTGGTCATAGGTCTTGGTATCCTTTCTCTTACGGCTTGTTCTTCTAAAGCAGGATCGGGTAAGGAAGATATTATCGTGGCAACAGACTCTGATACTGCCCCCTTCACCTTTACCAATAAAAATAATAAGCATACTGGTTATGATATTGAGGTATTGCAGGCTGTTTTCAAGGATTCTGATAGATACAATCTAAAATTTGAAACGACCGATTTTGATTCAATTCTGCCCGGAATTGATTCGGAGCGTTATCAAATTGCTGCCAATGATTTTAATTACAATGAAGATCGAGCTAAGAAGTACCTCTTTTCTGACCCTATCTCGGTATCAAATTATGCTATTGTAACGAAATCAGGAAAGGCATATGATAGTTTAGATGAACTGTCTGGCAAGTCAACAGAAGCGATCGCGGGTTCAAATTATGCTCAGACACTGGAAAATTGGAATGACAAACATCCCGACAAATCTCCTATTCAGGTCAACTATGTTTCAGGAGATACAGGTTTCTCATCGCGTCTGCAAGACCTAGAGCAAGAGAAGATTGATTTTATTTTCTATGATCAAATCTCGTCATCCTATGCTGCTAAAGATCAAGGTTATGATTTTGCAGTGACGCCGCTAAAAGATGATGTAGGCTCTTCTAAGGATGGCTTAGAATATTTCTTATTTGCCAAGTCTGATCAAGGTAAAGAATTGAACAGTTTTGTGAACAAACGTCTCAAGGAGTTACAAAAGGACGGTACCTTGGTTAAACTTAGCAAGAAATATTTTGGTGGAGACTTTGTCTCAAGTCTTGATAATAAATAAGTTTAGGCGAGGAGATATTGATAATACGGTTAATATTTTAATAGCTGCATTGCTATATTAAACGGAGTAGAGGCTTTGGTGCAAGCCTCGTTTATTTTGGGAGTCTAGTAAACTTATTTAAAACGAACTATTTTACAGCTAGCTTTTAGGGTGGTAAAATTAAAAAGATAGTTGAAAATCACAGGAGAAATTATGATACAAATACAAAAACTTAAATTAAATAGCTCTAATACTAGGGGGGGACAATTTTTAAAGTCAGTCAAAGGGCAGATGCTTGTCTTTTTTGCTCTAGTCCTTGTACTCCTTGCGTTAGCAGTATGGGGCTGGCATTACCTTATCGATTCAGGTCAATATGATGGATTTTTAAGGTCTTTACCAGACGGTAGGCTCTTTAGTATTCGTTCTGTTTTTAGTGCTATTCCTAATATTTTAGAGCGTCTACCGATGACTCTGTGGCTAACCTTCTGGGGTTCTATTTTTGGTTTAGCTTTAGCCCTTCTATTCGCCATTGTTAAAATAAATCGTGTACCAGTTCTTTATCGCCTCCAAGCATTCTTTGTTAGTTTTTTACGGGGAACGCCTATCTTGGTTCAACTGATGTTGACCTACTATGGGATTCCACTTTTGTTGCGCTATCTAAAGATGGAATACAATTTGAACTGGAATATCAACGATGTTCCGCCGATCATCTTTGCTGTTGTAGCCTTTGCTTTTAATGAGGCGGCTTACACCAGTGAAACGATTCGTGCAGCCATTCAAGCAGTCGATTCGGGAGAGATTGAAGCAGCCAAGAGTCTGGGGATGACCAATGTTCAAATTTATCGTCGGGTCATTATTCCTAATGCTGCCGTTATTGCGACCCCAAGTTTGATTAATACTTTAATTGGCCTAACCAAAGGAACTTCATTGGCTTTCAGTGCAGGTATTATTGAAATGTTCGCCCAAGCTAAAATTATTGGTGGTCGTGATTACCGCTACTTTGAACGCTACATTTCGGTTGCCCTTATTTATTGGATAATCAGTATTATTATTGAAAATATCGGTCGCTATATTGAAAAGAGCATGGAAATTAAGTCGCCCGATAATATTACCCTTAAGGAAGGAGAACTGGCTAATGATCAAGATTAGGAACTTAACCAAGGAATTTTCAGGCCAAAAGGTTTTAGATGGTCTTGATTTGGATATCCAAAAAGGAGAGGTTATTGCTCTCGTTGGTGCTTCAGGTGCTGGGAAATCCACCTTTTTGCGCAGTATGAACTATTTGGAAACTGCTGATTCAGGGACGATTGAAATTGATGATTTTAAGGTGGATTTTACAACCATCACCAAGGATCAAATTCTAACCTTGCGTCGCAAATTGGCCATGGTCTTTCAACAATTTAATCTTTTTGAACGCCGCACAGCGCTTGAAAATGTCAAGGAAGGCTTGAAAATTGTCAGGAAGTTACCCGATGCCGAGGCGACAGAAATTGCAGAGGAAGAACTCCGCAAGGTAGGCCTATATGACCGTCAAAACCACTACCCTCGTCACTTGTCGGGCGGACAGAAGCAACGGGTTGCTCTGGCGCGAGCCTTGGCCATGAAGCCGGATGTTTTACTTTTAGATGAACCTACATCAGCCTTAGACCCTGAATTAGTCGGAGAAGTTGAGAAATCAATCGCTGACGCTGCTCAATCTGGTCAAACTATGGTTTTGGTCAGTCATGACATGAACTTTGTTGCTCAGGTAGCCGATAAGGTTCTTTTCCTAGAAAAAGGGCATATTCTTGAGCAGGGAACTCCTGATCAACTTTTTAATCACCCTAAAGAAGAACGGACAAAAGAATTTTTTGCTAGTTACAAGAAATCTTATATTTGATATAATAGAGATAAGTTTTATTACTCGTCTGGTTAACCAGACGAGTAATTATTTTCAAACGAAGAAGGATAATCATGTTAACAACCATTTTTAAGTTCTATTTGCAAGGACTATTTCTCGCTCTGATTTTCGTTATTTTAGCTGTTATTTTTTGGATATCCTATCGTGCTTTAAAGCTTAAGGATAAAACGGTCAGTGAGCGTCAAAATACTCTGTACGATGGTATTATGATGGCTCTTATTTCAATTCCTGTCCTATCATTTGCTTTCATGGCTATTATTCTTATAATCAAGTCATCTTGATTGACCATTGTTGACTTTTGGAGTAAACTAAGGATACTAAGATACGAAAAAAGGAGAGAAATATGTATGATGCACTTATTATTGGTTCAGGACCAGCAGGTATGACCGCAGCTCTCTATGCTGGACGCAGTAATCTCAAGGTGGGGATTATTGAACAGGGAGCTCCAGGTGGCCAAATGAATAATACTTCGGATATTGAAAATTATCCTGGTTTTGAAGCCATCTCCGGACCGGAGCTATCTATGAAAATGTATGAACCTCTGGAAAAATTTGGAGTAGAAAATATTTATGGAATTGTTGAAAGGGTTGAGGATCACGGCGATTTTAAACGTGTTTTGACCAGCGATGAATATTATGATGCTAAAACAATTATTTTGGCAACAGGTGCTAAACATCGACTAGTAGGTGTCCCTGGTGAAGAAGAATTTAATAGTCGCGGTGTCTCTTACTGTGCTGTTTGTGATGGAGCTTTCTTCCGCGGACAAGATCTTTTGGTTGTGGGCGGTGGTGATTCTGCTGTTGAGGAAGCCATTTATCTCACCCAATTTGCTAATAAGGTAACCATCGTCCACCGTCGCGATGAATTGCGTGCCCAAAAGATTTTACAGGATCGTGCTTTTGCTAATGAAAAAATTGATTTTATCTGGGATTCTGTTGTACAAGAAATCAAGGGTGACGATGTCAAGGTCAGAAGTGTCGACATAAAAAATGTTAAAACAAAAGAGGTGACCAACCATGAATTTGGCGGTGTCTTCGTCTATGTCGGTCTCGATCCTGTATCAGAAATGGTGACAGATTTAGGCATTACAAATGAAACTGGCTGGATCATTACCGATAAAGATATGAAAACTAGTCTTGATGGTATCTATGCTATCGGTGATATCCGCCAAAAAGATTTGCGCCAAATCACTACAGCTGTCGGCGACGGTGCAGTAGCAGGTCAGCAGGTCTATAAGTACATTACAGAACACGCTTAGTGGATGACTCAATCTTACTAAGCCAGAACAATAGGAATATTTTTTAAAGCTGGACTTAGTTTTCCAGCTTTTTTATATCCTTCTTTAATTATGTTATAATAGTCACAAATTTAAAGGAGACCATTCATGTACCAAGATGATAGTTTAACACTACATACCGATTTATATCAAATCAATATGATGCAGGTCTATTTTGACCAAGGCATCCACAATAAAAAGGCCGTTTTTGAGGTTTTCTTCCGCAAGGAGCCCTTTGCCAATGGCTATGCTATTTTTGCAGGCTTAGAAAGAATTATCAATTATCTTGAAAATCTACATTTTTCAGAAACGGATTTAGCCTACCTGAAAGACTTGGGTTACCCAGAAGATTTTCTAATTTATTTGGAGAATTTGGAACTAAGTCTTAGCGTCAAATCAGCCCAAGAAGGGGATTTAGTCTTTGCCAATGAACCGATTGTACAGATTGAAGGACCACTAGCCCAGTGTCAGTTAGTGGAAACAGCTATCTTAAATATTGTAAATTACCAGACCTTAATTGCGACCAAAGCAGCTCGTATTAGGTCTGTTATCAATGATGAGCCTCTGCTAGAATTTGGGACACGCCGAGCACAGGAACTAGACGCTGCTATTTGGGGAACGCGTGCAGCTGTAATCGGCGGCGCTAATGCGACCTCAAATGTGCGGGCTGGTAAAATATTTGATATTCCAGTATCAGGGACTCATGCTCACGCTCTAGTTCAAGCCTATGGTAACGACTACGATGCCTTCATGGCCTATGCAGGAACGCATAAGGACTGTGTTTTTCTAGTGGATACTTACGATACCCTACGCTTGGGTGTACCTGCAGCTATTCGTGTAGCCAAGGACTTGGGTGATAAAATCAATTTCTTGGGTGTTCGTTTGGATTCTGGCGACTTGGCCTACCTCTCTAAAAAGGTGCGCAAACAGCTGGATGAAGCTGGTTTTACCGATGCGCACATTTATGCTTCAAATGATTTAGATGAAAACACAATTTTGAATCTCAAAATGCAAAGGGCTAAGATTGATGTTTGGGGTGTCGGCACCAAGCTGATTACCGCTTATGATCAACCTGCTCTCGGAGCAGTCTATAAAATTGTTTCACTAGAAAATGATGAAGGCCAGATGCAAAATACTATCAAACTGTCCAATAATGCTGAGAAAGTCTCTACTCCGGGTAAAAAGCAGGTTTGGCGAATTACCAGCTGTAAGAAGGGTAAGTCGGAAGGGGATTATATCACCTATCATGATGTTGATGTCAATGAATTTGAAGAGTTGCACATGTTCCATCCGACTTACACCTATATCAATAAGACTGTCAAAAATTTTGAAGCTGTTCCGCTGCTGGTTGATATTTTTGACCAAGGGCGTTTGGTTTATAAGCAACCGAGCCTAAATGAAATAAGAGAATATGCCAAAGCCGAATTGGATGATCTCTGGGATGAATATAAGCGTGTGCTTAACCCTCAGGATTATCCGGTCGATCTGGCACCGGACGTCTGGCAGGATAAGATGGACTTGATTGCTCAAATGCGTCAAAAAGCTAATCAGACAGAGAATTTTTAAGGAGTAACCTTATGACTCTACAAGAAAAAATTATTAAAGAATTAGGGGTTAAGCCCGTCATTGATGCTAAAACAGAAATCAGACGTTCGGTAACCTTTCTCAAGGACTATATGCTTAAACATCGTTTTTTGAAAACGTATATTTTGGGCATTTCAGGTGGTCAAGATTCTAGTCTAGCTGGACGTCTAGCTCAAATAGCAATCCAAGAATTGCGGGATCAAACTGGTGATGAAGACTATCGGTTCATCGCTATTCGCCTTCCTTATGGGGTTCAAGCGGATGAAGAAGATGCGCAACGAGCTCTGGCTTTTATCAATCCTGATATTTCGCTGACTATCAATATCAAGGAAGCTGTTGATGGTCAGGTTGCTGAATTAGCTAAAGCAGGAGTGGCTGTATCTGATTTTAATAAGGGAAATATTAAAGCTCGCCAGCGTATGATTACACAATATGCTGTTGCTGGCGAAAGGCAAGGAGCTGTCATCGGTACGGATCATGCAGCAGAAAATATCACGGGCTTCTTTACCAAGTTTGGTGATGGTGGTGCCGATATCTTACCACTTTATCGTCTCAATAAACGCCAAGGGAAGCAGCTCTTAGCAGAGTTAAGGGCTGATAAGCAGCTCTATGAAAAAATTCCAACAGCTGACTTGGAAGAAAATAAACCAGGTATTGCTGATGAAGTTGCCCTTGGAGTCACCTACAAGGATATTGATGACTATCTTGAAGGAAAGACAATTAGCCCAGAAGCCCAAGAAAAAATTGAAGCTTGGTGGTACAAGGGTGAGCACAAGCGTCATCTTCCTATCACGGTCTTTGACGACTTTTGGAAATAATAAGAAAATCTCCTTGATGAATGTTTTGTTATGTGTTATACTAACAGTAAGTTAAAAAACTAACCAAGGAGGTTTTTTATGTTTTCAGCAGCCAAATTAAAAAAACGCCGACAAGAACTGGAGATGTCACAAGCAGATCTCGCCCGCCTTTTAGGGATTTCCAGACCTTCTTACTTCAACTGGGAAAACGGTAATACCAAGCCAAATCAGAAAAATTGGGACAAACTCAGTCAAATTTTGAAGGTCAGCCCATCATATTTCTTATCTGAACATGAAATTGTTGAGACTTATGTCCAACTCAATAAGGCTAATAAGAGAAAAACGCTGGATTTTGCTCACCATCTTTTAGCGGATCAAGGGAAGGTTAAATCAGAGTCTGGTAAGAAGCTCTATGCTTATAAAGTCTTTGAGCGTTTATCAGCTGGTACAGGTTACACCTATTTTAATGATGGTAATTATGATGAGGTTTTTTATGATGAAGAGCTGGATCATGATTTTGCTTCATGGGTTTTTGGAAATTCAATGGAGCCAACCTATCTCAACGGTGAGGTTGTCCTGATTAAACAAACCGGTTTCGATTATGATGGCGCTGTTTATGCTGTTGATTGGGATGGACAAACCTATATTAAGCGTGTTTATCGAGAAGAAGAGGGTCTGCGACTTGTTTCTATTAATAAACAATATGCTGATAAATTTGCTCCCTACGATGAAGAACCACGTATCGTTGGAAAAATCGTTGGTAATTTTATGCCAATTGAAGCTCAAGCTTAAAGCCTTTAACTAAAATATAAATTATTTTCATTTGAAAGAAAAATGACAAACTAATTTTAGAGTTTTTCATTCTTCTAACGCAGTAGTTAAAGTTCACTTACTTTCAGGTTTTGGGTTTACAACTACGTCTTAAGCATTTACAATGGCCTTGTTAGCTTGGAAAAGTTAACAAAAAAGAAAGGGGTGTTTATTATGACACAATCAATTAAGGAATTCACTACGATAGATGCGGATATGCTGATGGCCGTTGAAGGCGGTAAATACTACGGTAATGGTGTATATTCTGATCCCTATAATGGTGTTCAAGTAGATTGGGGGCGGACAATTGTTTCTATTGGGAACAATTCAACAGCCAACCTACTTACTGGTGGAAATGCCGGCTGGAATTCTCGATATTAACTGCTTGACTGATATTAGATATTAGCATCTACCTATAAGTTAAAAGCCTTGGGGGCCATTTGGCCCCCAAGGCTTTTAACTTATAACAGGAAGCAATAATTGGGATGCTGCTAAATCAACTCTTAATTGGTAGGGGCTGTTATCACGAATGGTATGTTCAAAATCGGTGGTATAAAGCAGGAGACGGAGCTGATCGCCCTTGAATAGTCTGTAGATGGTTGGCTGTAGATCTAAGGTTAGAGTCATCCATTCATCAGGCACAATTTCTTCAATTTTGAGTGGTCCCTGACGATTTTGTAGATTGAGAACAGCCTTGCTAATTAGGCGATAAGGGGTTTCGGTGAAAGGAAGCTCCGAGCAATTCTCAAGCGCATAAAGGCGACCATTGTCGATGCCTTTGGCGACCTGAACGCTAGGGACATCCTTATGACGCTTTTTCTTACCATAGTCTAAGAGCTGAGCTGAGAGGATACCTTTGGCAAGGGAAGATTTTACTTTTAAGATCAGGCGCGGACGCCCGTTTAAATGCAAGGCCTCATTAAGCTTTAAATCAATGGTAATCTGATTAGCCTTACCATCATAGAGGTGGGCTTTAAAAATTTTATAGTCTTGGCTGTAACTCTCAAATAGTTCTTCTGTATACTGGTTTGGAATACTTTCTTGGTTTTCCCCTAGCTCAAAAGCATAGTAATGCTCACTACCAAATTGCCCTAGGATTTGCCAGGTTTGCTCTTGGCTATTGTCCTGCCAAATGATCTCTGGCAACTCATATCCATTATCTTGTCCGAGAAGTTTTTTACTCAAGAGGGCGTTCATACTTTCACGGAAATCAATGGACTGCCAGTTGTTCATGTAAACGTGCATTCCGTTGTGGAAGAAGAGGTGTTTTTTAACTTGTTCAGGTAGGGCTCTAAACATCTGATAGGCATGAATAGGTTTGACATTCCAGTCCTGACTGCCGTGAGTTATGACTACTTCAGTTTTGACCTTGTCGGCGTGGACAAGATAATTACGGTCATGCCAGAATTGGTTATAATCGCCTGTTTCACGTTCTAACTCATCACTTTGTTTTTGGAGGAAGGCCTGATAGGCTTTGTTGCTGCGAAGATATTCACCAGCGGATAGATTGCGAGAATAGGTGTACTCTGTGAGCACATCCAAATCTTCACCAGGGTAGCCACCAGGGCTTGAAACTAAGCCGTTTTCACGGTAGTAATCATACCAAGAAGAAATGCCAGCTTCGGCAATGATGACTTCCAAGCCCTCAGCTGCAGTCGTAGCAAGAGCATTGGACATGGTACCTAGGTAAGATAGCCCTGTGCTTACTACCTTGCCTGAAGCCCAATCAGCCTTAACCTGTTTTTGGCGCTTAGGGCTGGTATAGGCGTTTGCTCTACCATTAAGCCAGTCAATGACAGCGCGGAATCCCTTGACTTGTTGGTAATCTCCGCTGGTCATAAAGCCTTGAGAAGCTAGCGTCCCCAAGCCAGATACATAGATGTTAGCAAAGCCACGCGCCAGTAAATAATCGTTAAGTGTATAGTTGGTAATCTGAGTGAAGGTTTCTGTTGCTGGGCTTTCAGGGACCTTTGTTGGCTCATAACTCGGTTCGGATATAGCTTTGTCTAAGATATGAATATGTTTAGATTCTTTGTAGCTTAATTGCTTCTCCATCTTATGCATTTTCTTATCATTGGCGACAGGATTGGTTCCTTGATGATAGGGACTGGCTGTCATGGCGACAGGTAGGGCTTGAATAGCCCTTGGTCGTAAGATATGAACACGAATCAGATCCTTTTGCCCGTCAAGATCACTATCTACATCGGTCTCAACATAGACAACCTCACGGATTAAATTAGAGGTATCAAAGGTTGCTAGACTCTTACCATTAAAATAATGATGTTGATTATCTACGGGTATGATTTCCTGACTAATCAAGCGATCAAGCAAGGTCATTCCTGATTTTTGACGTGTGGCTAGGAGTTGGTGGAGATTGAGCAGGAACTCATCGGGATTATAGACAATAGGGAAACGACTCTTGGCAACAAAGGTCTGGCCATCAGTAAAATCAACGTTTGGGATAAAGCCCAGAAGCTGCAGAGCAATGGTATCAAATTCTTCCTTTGTTAAAGCCCTATCCGATTGAAAAAAAGTTAACAGATCTGTCTCAAAATCAGCAATCATGTTAGATACTGGAAAGTCCTTATCTTGATATTGAAAAAGAATGTGACGGACAAAGATTTCCAGATTCTTTTTGTTTGTATTTTGGGGATTAAGATCAAATCCCAATGCCCATAATTCCTTCTCGGCAGTTTTTAAGGATACTGGAATATAGCTAAATTGGTTGTATTTCATAAATGACCTCACTAGTAAACGTTTTAATTTCAATAATTCCTTTACTTTATTTATTATACTTGATAAAATGGTAACTGTCTAAATTGTTGTAATCAGAAAGGATTTTCTAGACGAATGAATGATTTTTTTAAAGAAGCGTTAGCGCAGGAATGGCTAACCAAGTATATTACCGAAGTTATTGCGACAGCTCTCATGGTTTTACTCGGTAACGGTGCTGTTGCCAATGTTGAGCTTAAAGGTACTAAAGGTCGTGCTTCAGGTTGGCTCGTCATTGGCTTTGGTTATGGTTTTGCCGTAATGATGCCAGCCTTGATGTTTGGTAGTGTTTCGGGTAATCATATAAACCCTGCCTTCACCTTGGGCTTGGCTGTATCAGGTCTGTTTGACTGGACCTATGTTCCAGGTTATCTCATTGCTCAATTTGTTGGAGCCTTTATCGGCCAAAGTCTTGTTGTTTTGGGGCACATCCCTTATTTCAGACAAACGGATAATCCTAACAATATCCTCGGTTCATTCTCAACCATCCCAGCTATTGATGATGGTACGGAAGAAAGCCGTCGACCAGCTCTTATCAATGGTTTTATTAATGAATTTATCGGTTCCTTCGTTCTCTTCTTTGGTGCGATGGCCCTTACTAAAAATTACTTTGGTTCAGAAATACTTAAACCAATGGCTGAACAATATGGTCTATCAGTAGATGAATTTATTGAACAAGCTGGTGGACAAGTTTCATTACTGACTTCTGGCTCCCTATCAGTTGCCCATATAGGTATTGGTTTCCTCGTTGCCGCTCTCGTTATTTCACTCGGCGGACCTACAGGCCCAGCCTTGAATCCAGCTCGTGACCTCTCACCGCGTTTGCTCCACCACTTATTACCAGAAACAGTTCTTGGTGAAAATAAAGGGGACTCTAAATGGTGGTATGCCTGGGTACCGGTAGTTGCTCCCATTCTTGCATCTATCGTAGCTGTGGCTCTATTCAAAACCATCTTTATGTAATGAATGATAATGCAAAACCAAGCTTGCTGACCAAGCTTGGTTTTTTAGATTTTTTTAATCAATGATGCGCGGATGAGCATGATACCTGTAAAAATGACGATGCCGACGACTAATGTCTTTAATGTATTAAGATTAATACTGGTCAAAAAGCGAACCGCAATAAGGACACCAATCACCCCACCGACTGCTAGTCCAGCATAACCAGTCCAATTGACACGATTAGCCTTGATAAATTGACTACTGGAAGCTGTCATAATCATAGCCGCATCAAGCATCATTACGGGCATAGCAATAGTAGGGCTGAGTCCCATCAGTGAAAAGAAAATGAGTTCAGGAGCGTAGTTTCCAAGCCCCATAGTCATAAGAACACCAATGATGAAATTAAAGATAACCCCGACCAGCAACCAAATGCCATGCAGACCGTGGACATTGTCAGAGAGATTGGCCCCAGGATTTGTTATCATGCGATAAAGCATGATCATAGCTGCCACAATCAGTAGCAGTCCCAAAATGAGCTGGACTAGTCTTTCGTTCCACCCTTTTGTCAGACGGGTTCCAAAAAGTGCCCCCATAAAAGAAGCACCAGCCATTAATAATAGAGTCAGCGGTTCAACCTTGACAACCAAGATAAAACAAAGCGCCTGAACCATAACTGGAATAACATGAGCTGTATTCATAGTACCGGGGAGTTTACTGTCATCTTCATTGAGTTTGGTGATTTTAAAAAGGGTAGTTGTCGTAGCAAAGGAACCAATCCCCAAAGTGTCCAACATATCAGTGACCATACCAATCCACAATCCTGTGAAAAAGCGTTTAAAAATATTGATTTTATGCCGCCGAATATGAAAAAAAAGTTCAAGAATAATAAGAACCATGGCAATGATCAAAGTTGCCTGAATTACATGTAAAATAGTTGTTTCATTCATATACCTAGTTTACAGAAAAAAAAGACAATAGTAAATAGTTTTGTTTAAAGCATACAATTATTTGTAAATTTGGAATTTTTTAACTAAAATGGAAGAAGTTAGGAGATACATTATGACAATTTTTGAAGGCATTAGATTATTATCCCCTGTTATCCGTGTTAATAATCGTGAGCACAATATCAATTTTTATTGTAAGGTCTTAGGACTAAAAATCTTGAAGGAAGAAAATGCTGAAGTTTTCTTCTGCGCTTATCATAATCCATCTATTCTTTTTACTATTGAAGAATCCCCATCGATGCGTGCTCGTGCTGTTGAGGGGCCTAAAAAGCTTAATTATCTCTATATTAAAGCAGCGAAAGCCGAAGAAATCGAGGCTTTATTGGCTACTAATATTTCCTTTTCGCGTCTTTTTAAGGGAGAAAAGGGCTATGCTTTTGAAGTTATCTCTCCTGAAAAGGATGTCATTCTACTGCACGCAGAAGATGACAGGAGTAGCCTCCAAGAAATTTCCGGTCAAAATTTGACTTTTAGAGCTCTTGAAGGCTTTAAAGGTTTGTCTGATTATCAGATAGATAAGCTTGTTTTAAATGTCGAGGATCTAGCCCAATCTAAATCCTTTTACCAAAATCTTCAGGGACTTTCTTTTTTACCAAACTTTCAAGAAGCTCAAGGACCAGATTTAAAAGTCACTCCGGATACAACTTGGGATATTGAGATTATTAATTACAAGATCCCTGAAAATTACAACTTATCTGTTTTAAAAGAATATTTTGAGGCTAGAAATATTGAAGTGTATATGGATAAGGCTCAGAAAGTTTTAGTTATTTCAGACCCTAGTCAGATTGAATTATGGTTTAGTAAATGAAACATATTATTGAAAAAATCAAGGAACAAATTGAGGCTGACATCTATCCCGGTGCCAGCCTTGCCCTTTTTAATAATGAGTGGCAGGAATATTATTTTGGGACTCAGGATGAAAGAAGAGCTGTGACTCAAGGTTTAATTTATGACCTAGCCAGTGTTTCAAAGGTTGTCGGTGTGGGAACTGTCTGTATTTTTTTGATCAATAAGGGGATTATTGAATTAGACAGTCCCTTAAAGGTTTATTATCCAGACTTTCATGATGTTAGTGTTACCCTGCGTCAACTCTTGACACACAGCAGTGGCATTGATCCCTATATTCCTAATCGTGATAACCTATCGGATCAGGAGCTAAAAGCTGCTATCAACAATATCAAGGTAGGCTCTGACAGATCATTTAAATATACTGATATCAATTTTCTCTTACTTGGATTTATGCTGGAGGTGATTTTTAATCAGTCGCTTGATAGAATTTTGAAAGAACAGATTTTTAATCCCTTTGGTATGTTAGAAACCTGTTTTGGCCCCGTTGAGAATGCCGTTCCGACAGTTCAAGGAGTGACTGCAGGAACAGTCCATGATCCTAAGGCACGTCTTTTAAGGCATCATGCTGGATCGGCAGGCTTATTTTCAACCGTGACAGATTTAGAAATCTTTTGTCAACGCTATCTCAAGGATGATTTTTCATCCCAATTAACAGAAAATTATTCTAGGAGTAATAAGGCACGGTCTTTGGCCTGGGATTTGGATGGTGACTGGTTGCTACACACGGGCTATACGGGAACCTTTATTCTAGTCAACATTCTCCAGCAAAAGGCCGCTATTTTCTTATCTAATCGGACTTACAAAAAAGATGATCGTGCTCAATGGATAGTGGACCGAGATGAACTGATTAAGGTAATTGAAGAAAGTTTACTAGAGGAGCAGACATAAGATAAGTCCAGTTGTTAAGAGACATCAATATTGGAGATAAACGTAAGGCTGTAATGACTGGTCTCAAACAGCTCATTGGTTCAGGCTGTCAGGATGTCGTTACCTACATCAAAAACAGGGGCAATCTTTTCTTTGATTCAGAACGTCCGCTGTCAGTTTTAAAAGAATCATTTACCGCCCTTTTCGAGAAACACTATCCTTTTGTAAAATCCTTTGTCTTATTAAGCCAAATCGACTATCAAAAAGATGCCGACCGTTTGCCGGCATGGTGGGAGGAGAACTTGGCGCGAAAGGATGTCCTTTTCTATTCAGACAAGGTGGATCGGTCCTTTCTGGAAGACAGGATTGCTCAGCTTCCGTTGACCGCTGATGAACTTGTCCATTTTGGTAAGTCTGCGGTTTTTTGGGGTAAAAAAGATGAGAAAAATTACCTCAAGACAGCCTACCATAAATACCTTCTTAAAGAACCTTTTTATAAAGATATTACGATCCGTAATGGAAAGACCTAGGTCAAAATCGGAGAATTAGTGACAGTTTAAAAAGCGGCAAAAATTCCGCTTTTTATAATCTTTTTTTCATATGAATATGCTGGATACCGGCTTCTTCAAAGAGGTCTCCAAAGTTGCTGTAACCTAATTTTTGGTAAAAAGTCTGAGCGCTTACTTGTGCATGCAGACTAATCTCCTCGTAGCCTAATTCTTTGGCGAACTGACTGGCTTCCTTTAATAATTGGCTTCCAAGCGCCTGTCCTTGGTAATCAGGAAGGACAGCCATTCGTTGAAGGAGAACTTGCTGATCATTTTGAGGCAGAAGCCGGCAGGTTGCCAAAGGTCTGTCCTGATCATCATAGAGAACGAAATGGATGCAGAGCGCCTCGTTTTCGTCAATTTCAATTTTTAAGGGAACACCCTGTCCTTCAACAAATACGAGGTTCCGAATTTTGAGAGCGTCCAGATAGACGGGAGATAGAGTATCGCGTGTGTTTTTAATTATCATAATATGGCTATTGTATCTAAACTGAAAAATTTTTACAAGCCATAAAATTCAAAAGCTTCTTGATCATCAAGTTTTTGGATTGATAAATTAATCATAAAAGCGAACAAAGCTAGTTTTCTGACACTCAGAATTCTATTTTATTCACTTTTTATATTAAAGTTGGACTTTTGTCCTAGCCTCTGTTTAGAAATACTTCGATTATTTTTAAATAGTTATCGTCAAATAAGGGATCACCATGAGCACCACTTTCTATCCAAATAACTTCAGGATTTTTCATTAAATTCAGTAAAGCTATTTGGGCTTCCTTTGGGAAAAAGTCATTTTCAGGGAAAATCAACAGTGTCTTACTATCCAAAAAATCAAAATCAGTTGATTGACAATTTTCACTACCGAAAAGATTTAATAAAAGATACCCCATATTCATCACAGTTTCTTTGGAGCAATCTTTATATAGTTTATTAACAGAGAATTCAATTAAGCTCTTCTTTTGCTTTGTTTCATTCCTATTTGTAAGATTTTTAATAGATTTTTTTATAATCATTTTTCGTACTAGTTTAAAAGGTAAGATTTTAGCAGAAATAATGGAGAGTTTAAATATGAACTTGTATTTTTTTAAAGAAAGCTTTGTCTCAGAAGTTAATCCAGCTCCTGAGATTAAAACGAGTTTATCTACATACTCCGGAAAATTTTTCGTAAATAACTGCGCGAGTAAGGTTCCATATGAAATACCAATAAAAGTAGCTTTATTAATACAAAGTTTATCCATCAGCTCTTTTATTGCATTTACTTGCTCGCTATTCGTAGGTAAGTTATCAGGAAAAGGAAAAGTTAGAATTTGAAATTTTTTTCAAAGAAATTGATATATTCAAACCAAGCCTCAGAAATCCCCATTCCGCCATCTAGGAAAATTAATGTCCGTTTCCCTTCACCGCATAGCAGATAGCGAAACAAAGTATTAGATACCTTTAACTCTTTATATTCATGCGTATTGATAAAATGACTTATCTTTTGTGAAACATTTAGATTATTCAATCAAAAACTCTCCTTTTGTCAAATTGTTTTTGGCTTTTTTTCTCTTCCAAGGCCAAACTGGAGGTAGGTGTCCGATATCCCCATAAAAGTCATTAACCATATGCTTTTAGTTAACTTCAAAAAAGTATTCTTATTACTTTAAATATAAAGAAAGAGAGAACAAACTGTTCTCTCTAAATCTTAGCCTTTCATCACCTTGCTACTACAGCTTTTGACGAAAGAGCCTTACCTTTAATTGATATTAATGACCAGATAACTCACGAGCTGCGTCATCCATTGAAAGCACTTCGTGGAAAACACGCTGTGTTAATTCAGTCTTTTGTTCTGGTGTTAGATACTTGGTATTGACACAGTAACCAGAGATACGAACGATAACGTCTTCCCCATTCATAATCTTATCATAGACATCCTTGAGATCCATGACATTCAAGTTAACGTGTTGGCCACCGTTTTCAAAATAACCATCAAGAATTGTTACCAAGTTATCAACTTGTTCATCATGAGTTTTACCGAGAGCACGTGGTGATACCTGAGTTGTCAATGAAATGCCATCAGCAGCATAACCGAAATCAAGACTAGCTAGAGAGTTCAAGTTTTGCAACCAGCCCCCTTTAGCTTTGTTCGATGGGTTTGCACCTGGTGAGAAGAACTCAAGTTTAGACAAGTTAACTGAACCATCTTCGTTGAGGTAGACTCCTTTATGAACCGGAGAGTTACCAGTTTGTTTAGAGTAGGCTACATTTGAAGTGATTGTGAGAAGTGAAACCGTTGCTTCAGCATTCTTGTAGAGTTTGTGACTACGTAGACGAGTTGTGTAAGCTTCAATCAACCATTCGGCTAATTCGTTTGAACGAGGATCATCTTCGCCCCAACGTGGGTAATCACCAATTGTTTCATAATCGTAGATATAGCCATCTTCGTCACGGATAGGTTTCACTGTAGCATATTTGATAGCTGATAAAGTATCAACAGTGTTAGCGAAGCCACAGATACCGAATCCCATATTAGCACGTTGATGTGTTGGTAAGAAGGCCATTTGAACAGCTTCATAGTTGTATTTATCAGTCATGTAATGAATGATATTAAGAGCATCTACGTAAGTAGCTGTCAACCAATCAAGCGATTTTTCGAAGTTAGCTTTAACTTCATCAAAGTTAAGGATATCAGTTGTAATAGGATCAATATCAAAGACTTTATAATCTTTATGAACATCATCGTAACCACCATTAAGACCTGTTAGGAGCGCCTTAAGAACATTAACACGTGCACCGAAGTACTGGATATTGTGACGTTGTTCTTCATTTTCAGGGTCGAGCGGTGATACACAACATGAGATACATGACATTTCACCATAGCCGTCTTTAGCCATTGTTGTTACACCTTCATATTGAATTGAAGAGTGTTTATGGCTCATGTGCATACAGTAGTGACGGAAAGCATAAGGTAATTTGTCAGTCCAAAGAACAGTCAAATTTGGTTCAGGAGAGTTACCGATATTATCTAGGGTATTTAGGAAACGGTAGTCCATCTTGGTAACACGATGACGACCATCAGCCCCCATACCAGCCATAGAAGTTGTGATAAAGGTTGGATCCCCTGAATAGAGTTCATCATAAGCTTTGGTACGGGCGAATTTCACTGTGCGCAACTTCATAACGAAGTCATCGACAAATTCTTGGATTTCTGATTCGGTGTAAGTACCACGAGCCAAGTCACGTTCTGCATAAACATCAAGAACGATAGGTACACGTCCAAGAGAAGTAGCAGCCCCATTGATAACACGACATACAGCCATGAAAGCAATGTTAGTCCATTGGATGGCTTCTTTAGTATCGTAAGCAGGACGACGAACATCTACACCATAGAGGTCACCAAGTTTAACTACATCTTGAAGAGCTTGATATTGCAGGTTCACTTCTTCACGAAGACGAATAGATTCTTCATCAATTTCAGTGATAGCATTCCAGTCATTCACCTTTTCCTGCATCAGATAGTCAGCTCCATAAAGCGCCAAACGTGTATACACTCCGATGATACGCCCGCGTGAATAAGCATCTGGCAAACCAGTTACAGTATGCGCATGGCGAGCACGACGGATGTTAGAAGTGTAAGCACGGAAGATACCATCATTAACAGTTGTTACATATTTTGTAAAGATTTCATGAACAGCTGGATCTGGTTCATAACCATGCTCTTTCAAAGCAGTTTCCGCCATGCGGATACCACCTTTTGGCATAAAATTCAATTTGAAGAGTTGATCATTTTGAATACCATAAATTAACTCTTGGTCTTTATCAATGTAACCTGCATCAATATCAGAGATTGAAGTAGGACGAGTATCCATTGGGAAACGCCCTTCAGCTTCATAACCAGCCTTGGTTTCATCAACAAGTTTTTTGATGTGCAAGGTGCGGTCAGTTGGTCCGGCTAAGAAACTTTCATCACCATCATAAGGCTTGTAGTTATCCTGAACAAAACGTGAGATACTTGCCTTTTCTTTCCAGTCAGTTCCTTTAAAACCTTCCCAAGCTTTTTCAAAGACATCAGTATTGGTTTTTACAGTAGCCATAATAAAATTCTCCTAATATTCTAGCAACAGTCTATCTGTTACAATTTACACTATAATATTAGCATACGGTAATCGTTTTCACAAGGAAAAAACCGTAATTAAGTACTTTCTTTTATAATACAGTTCACTAAAATAGCTCAGCTGTATTATAAATGTTCTAAAATAGCTAAAAGGTGAAAAAAAGATTATAATGATAATATCTAATAATCTTCCCCTTGGCTAGCCAATCTATTGAAAGGAGTTCCCCATGTTGATTTTTCCTTTAATCAACGACACTTCACGAAAAATTATTCATATCGATATGGATGCTTTTTTCGCTGCTGTTGAAGAGCGGGATAATCCTAATTTAATTGGGCAACCGGTGATTATTGGGGCTGACCCTAGAAAGACCGGCGGTCGAGGTGTCGTTTCTACCTGTAATTATAAGGCGAGGGAATTTGGTGTACATTCGGCCATGAATAGCAAAGAGGCTCTAGAACGCTGTCCCGCTGCTATTTTTATCTCCGGAAATTATCAAAAATACAGAACTATCGGCAATCAAATCAGAGAAATTTTCAAACGCTATACTGATTTGGTAGAGCCCATGTCTATTGATGAAGCTTATCTGGATGTCACAGAGAATAAGCAGGAGATTAAATCAGCCGTTAAGATAGCTAAGATGATTCAATATGATATTTGGCATGAGCTACAGCTGACCTGTTCGGCAGGTGTTTCTTACAATAAATTTTTAGCTAAATTAGCCAGTGATTTTGATAAGCCTAACGGCTTTACTCTCATTTTGCCCGAGCAGGTTGAAGCTTTTTTGAGTGAGCTGCCCATTGAAAAATTTCATGGTGTTGGCAAACGTTCAGTAAAACGGCTACATGAACTTGGAGTTTATACAGGGGCAGATTTATTGGAAGTGCCGGAGATGAAGCTGATTGATATCTTTGGTCGCTTTGGTTATGATCTTTACCGCAAGGCACGTGGCATCTCTAATAGCCCTGTCAAACCCAATCGTGAGCGAAAATCTATAGGGAGTGAGCGAACCTACGGGAAATTACTGGCTGCAGGAGCTGATATCAAGGCCGAAATTTCTAAAAATGTTCGGCGGGTAGCTGATAGTTTGCAGCGACACCAGAAAAAAGGTAAGATTATTGTTTTAAAGGTTAGATATTCCGACTTTTCAACCTTAACTAAACGTCACAGTCTAGAGGTGGCTACTCAAAATGCTGAGCTCATTGAAAAAGAAGCCTATGCTATCTACGATGGTCTGGATGAAAATGCCTCAGGCATCCGTTTGTTAGGAGTGACAGTGTCTGGACTAGAAGATGAAGGTGCAAAAGAAATTAATCTGTGCTAAAATTAAATTGTTTAGCCATACAAAGTAAGAGAGGAAAAAATATGATTTGGTCTTTAATTGTAGGTGCTTTGATTGGGATGATTGCGGGTGCCATTACTAACAAAGGGAGTTCCATGGGGTGTCTAGCAAATATTTTTGCTGGGCTTGCAGGAGCTTGGGTAGGCCAGACCTTATTAGGTTACTGGGGACCTCAGCTAGCTGGAATGGCCATTATCCCATCCATTATCGGAGCAGTCATTGTAGTCGCAGTTATCAGCTTCTTTACTGAGAATTAAAGCATTAAAAAAGAGTTGAGAAAATCGCTTTAAGAAGTAAGATTCTCTCAACTCTTTTTGGTTTAACCGTCAGCATTTAATTTTTTAGCTTGTAGATAAGTTGCGATATAAACAATAGCGTAAACCGCAATAATTATAAAACTTAAGGGACTAAAACCAGCACCAATGCGAACTGAAGTAATGAAATTATTAACCAAAATAATAATAATCAATCCGCCTCCTAGAAGATAAGGAAGGTAGCTTACATATTCTTTATTCTTGATAGCTTTAAGATTTTTGACAGCTAATACCAAGATTATGATACCCATGACTAATATAACAAGACCAATGGTAAGAAGTAAAGGGGTAGTAGATTTGCGGATCATTTCTATTTGTTTGGCTGTGTAACCAAGTTTTTCAAAGTTACCATTTTTTAAACTAGCCAGGCTTGTATAATAACTAAAAATGGTTATTAAACCACCAAGAATGTGAAAACATTCTAAGACAATGACAGTAATATTAAGAGATTTAACAGTATTTTCAAGTTTTTCAATTGAAATCATAAGTTCCTCCTGAAATGAATTTTGTATTATTATAACAAAACATATGTGAGATTTAAACTCATAATTTAAATAGAATTGTTAATTAAGCGAGCAGCACGCAGGCTAGCAAAATAAAAGGGCAGATAAAATAGCTGGAGGAAGAAATTAATACTGAGACCACCGGACATGAACTCAGCTAGGCTATTGATGATTAAAAGAGCATAACCAAGTTGATGGGGAAAAACGTTTAATTCTTTCCCTTGGGCCAATTTTGACTTGTTATTAAAGGCCAGAATCATAATAGTCAGGTTAAACAAGATATTGATCAGAAGGTTAAAGAAGAAGTTTCCAGAAAGAGCCTGAGTGATAGTCTCCAATGATTGTGCAGAGAATTGGCCAGTTTTTTGATAAAAGCCAGATTTTAGTCCATACATAACGATAAAATAAACAAAAATGGTCAAGATGTTAAGGATCAAATTGATGAGATGTAAGATAGCTACCGTTCTGTTGGATGATTTAAACAATATTTTAAGTTCTTCTATTGGCATATAAAACTCCTAGAATTTTAGTGGTGAAGATGGTTAAGACTGCCCATGATCTGTTTTAAAGAAAGCGGAGAAATCAGCTTCTGTTAGACCAATCATGGGATCAATAGTTAATATATTATCTTCTGTCAGCTGGTAAATTTGCGGTTCTGTCTGAGAAATGAGCTCAATTGCCTGTTGGCTGTTTTTTTCAGTCTGTCTATCAGTTTGGATTAGAGGAGCACTTGTCGCTTTTTCCTGCTGATCAAGGTTTTCTTCAAAACGCTGGACAAGAAAGGTTTTGCGTTTGCTGCCCTGATTTTTGACAGCGTAGGCAAAGGCTGAAATTTCTCCTAGCATGATGAGTTTACTCTTGGAACGTGTGATGGCTGTGTAGATGAGGTTGCGCTGCAACATTCTACTGCTCTGGCGGGTTAAGGGGAGGATGACAACCTGAAATTCGCTTCCCTGAGATTTGTGGATGGACATGGCATAGGCCAATGTAATCTTATGCCACTCATTGCGGGGGTAGACGACCTCATTGCCATCGAAGTCCAGATAAATTTCGTCCTGTTTACTTTCGGTGTATTTTCCGGGAATCAAATCGCTAATATAGCCGATATCGCCGTTGAAAACGTTAAGTTCAGCATCATTGACTAGATGAAGAACACGATCTCCCTTGCGAAATACTAAATCATTAAAGATGAATTCATTACCAGTTGTTAGCGGATTGATGAGCCCTTGCATTAGGGTATTAAGATTGGTGATACCAGCCTGGCCGCGGTACATGGGAGCGAGGATTTGAATATCACGGACCTCAATGCCACTTTTAATCGCTGAAGTGACGATTTGTTCAACCATCTTAGGAATATGTATGGGCGGGGCTTCAAAGTAGGAACGGTCAGCCTTTTTAGCGGTGAAATCATCAGGTAGTAGCCCTTGTCGAATTTGGCTGGCCAGAGTTACAATAGTGGAATCATTAGACTGTCTAAAAATTTTAGTGAGGGTAACTTGGGGGAGTTCTGGAATTTTTAGAAGATCAGCTAAAACCTGACCAGGTCCGACGGAAGGGAGCTGGTCACTATCGCCAACGATAATTACTTGGGTATTGGATGAAATACTGGATAGCAGTTGATTCGCCAACCAGGTGTCCACCATGGAAAACTCGTCAACAATCATCAGGTCGCAGTCCAGATAATCTTCAATTGCTTGATAGTCGCTCTCTTCAGACGTTAAGCCTAGATGGCGGTGGATTGTGGCAGCTGGGAGTTTGGTCAACTCATTCATTCGGCGACTGGCTCGACCGGTTGGTGCCGCCAAAATGATAGGAATATCGCCCTTGTTGAAATCTATTTTGTTGAGTTGGGCATAGGTCTTGATGAGTCCATTGATAATAGTTGTCTTACCTGTGCCAGGACCACCTGTTAAGAGGAAGATCTTGCTGGTCAAGGCTGCTTGGATAGCATCTTTTTGGGTTGGATCATAGGCAAGACCGGACTCTTCCTCAATGTCAGCTAGGGCTTCTGCAATCTCTGCTGAACTATGTTCAATAGCCAGTGGTGTCTCTAAAATACGCTTGATATTGTTTTTTATGCCTTCCTCAGCATAGAAAAGGGTATTGTCGAAGATACGGGTACCCCTATTTTGGACCTTATTTTCGGCGATGAGGTTGGTCAATTCGTTAGCTACCAGGCTGGGCTCAATCTCGATTTGACGTGCCTCCTCTAAAAGGTTAACAGCATATTCCAATAAATCACGTGCTTCAACATAAGTATCACCGCGTTCAATAGAAAGTTCCGTTAAGCTGTGTACCAAAGCTGCTCTAAAGCGCTGAGGAGAATCATTTTCAATTCCCAACTGTTTGGCTAGATTATCGGCGATTTTAAAACCAACTCCCTTGATATCTTCAACCAGCTGATAAGGATTGTCCTGAATAATATCTAGCGTTTCATCCTTATAATAATCAAAGATATCGAGAGCTTGACGATTGCTCAAACCGTATTCAGCCAGCTTGGATAGTACCTGCTCTGTGCCGTAATTGAGCTTGAGTTTGGTCAAAAAATTGTCACGACTACTCTTGGAAAGCCCAGTAATACTATCCAGTTTATCTGGCTTGCTGAGAATCTTATCAATGGTATTATCTTCGCCATAGACCCTAACAATCCTTTGGGCAGTCTTTTTGCCGATCCCCTTAAAGTTATCACTGGCGAAATATTTAACCAGACCGTCCCAAGAGAGCTTGGAGCGTTCATAGCGAGCGGCTTTGAGTTGTTCACCGTATTTAGGATGCTGGGCCAACTGCCCCCAGAAGGTATAACTTTCTTCCTCCATAATATCTGCCATAGTTCCTGTGATGATTATTTCGCTATCATCATAGCTGGGATGGTTTGTATCATCAATAGTCAGAAGTAAAATTTTAAAAAAATTGCTGGCGTTTTCAAATATAATCCGATCTACGGTTCCTGAAAAGAAATATTCCATGTTTTGTTTCCTTGATGTCTGCTATTAGCAAAAAAGGGAGCACGGTAGAAATCGCCTGGAATTTAAATACGATTTCTGCCTTCTCCCCTATATTTTTACTCTACGGTTCCTATTTTGGTGACTGGCCAAAAGCGGAATTTGACTTCTCCTACGATAGCATCTTTTGAGAAGGTTCCTACTTCGCGACTGTCTTTTGAGACAATGCGATCGTCACCAAGGAGGAAATATTGCCCCTTGGGAACAATGACAGTAAAGTTGTTGGCCCCTGTTTTATCAACGGTGAAAGCAGAGGATGAACGAGCTAATTGACGGAAATAGTCACTGGTGTAGGTCGATTGTAGTTTATCTTTGGCAAAGGCTGCCCGATATTCTTTGAGATAGCTCTCATTGATCTTTTTGCCATTGACATAGAGGGTATCGTTTTCGTAGGTAATAGTATCTCCCGGCATTCCAATAACCCGTTTAACAATCTGCTTTTTCTTGCCGTTTTCATTTTCTTTGGCTACAACAATATCGAAACGATCAATTTTGGCTGTTTTGACAACGATAAGCCGTTGATTGGCTGCTAGTGTAGGGTCCATGGAATGGCCGTCTACAGAGACACTGGTCCAAATGAAGATACGGCTGAGGATTAGTATGAGGAAAAAGAGGGTGAATAAGCCCCATTCTTTTAGGAAGTTTGTCAGCTTGTGGGAAAAGTTTTTAAAACCAGCCTCATTTTTTTTACTTGTCTTGGTTTTTGCTACTTTTTTTGAGTCAGTCATTGAATGTATTTATCCTTTATTTTTTAATAATGTTTGTGCTTTTTGGGTGTTGGCAAAATGCAGTTTAGCACAGTAGTCCAATCCTTGCATACCGTAAGCGGCTAAAATTTGGCTGGCAACTTCATCGCAGAGCCGTCCGGCTCCACTGGGAAGTTTGTAACCTAAATCTTCTCCTAATTTTTTGAGATTGTCCAGAAAAAGATTGCGAGCAATGATAGAGCTAACAGCAACAGCTAAGTACTTGCTTTCTGCTTTCTCAACAAGGACTAAGGGGTCATTGAATTGATTAGTTTCTTGCTTGAGATACTTTTGGTAGTTTTTAGGGCTGGTGAAAGCATCAATAACAATTTGATCTGGTTTTTCCACCTCTTGTAGGAGTAGAAAAATGGCTTGATTATGCAGGGCAACCTTAACGGAGACGGCGTTATAAGTTTTGCCTTCCCCAACGACCTCATTATATTTTTTGGGAGTTAGCAAGAGTGCCTTATGAGGAATCTTTTCTTCCAAAATGGGAGCAATTTGCTGAATTTTTTGATCTGTCAAGCTTTTAGAATCAGCGACACCTAGATTTTTCAAAAAGACATGTTCGTTTGGTGTAACGAGGCTAGCAACTACAGCCAAACCACCAAAATAAGAACCATTTCCTACCTCGTCAGAACCAATTAGGGTTAGATTTTGATCAGTTTTGTTCTCACTGGTTTTGTCTTCATCACCAGTCCAACCAAAACTACCGGCCAAGCTGGCGGCCTTCTTACCTTGAAATACAATTTTTCCGGACTGATAGACAAGGATCGTTACTCCCTGCACCTTGGCAGCGAAGTCTACATAAGGATTAGGATTAGCAATTTGGTAATCGGCTAGTTTAGTCGTCAGTGAAGCTGTTGTACCTTCACCCATTTTCATGACGAGAGTATTCATGAAGACTATTTTATCATAAAAGCTTAGGTCATGCCCAATAGAAGACAGATAAATTGCTAAGAAATTTTGATCGTAAAAATTGACGAGTGCCTTCGATTACAGTGAATATTCTATTTATTTTGATGATTGTCGAAAGGAAAAATTTACGATATAATGACTGGTAAAGAGGTACCGAGAATGACTAAAATAAAAAACCGTTACAAATTTATATTTGGTGAAAAACCGCTGACCTTAACGACCGACAAGGATAACCTTTTCATGGAAGAGGTTGAACGTGTTGCCCGTGAAAAATATGATAGTATCAAAGAACAACTGCCAGCAGCAGATGACGAGACCGTTGCTATCTTGATGGCAATCAATTCCCTATCAACCCAACTAAGTCGCGAAATTGAATTTGATAAAAAAGAAGCAGAGCTTGATGCCCTTCGTAGAAAAAAATTGACCGATATTAAAGGGAAGGCCAACAGAGCGACTGACGGAGATGACATATGATCTCCTTATCTTTCTCTTACTCTTGCTTGGCGTTTTTATATCGGTTATAGATGAGGCTTATTTGCTACAGGCTTTTTACTTTCTGGCAAGCTTAGTAGCTCTCCTCTCTCTATCCAAGGGCACTTATCACAGTTTTTTATCTCTGCCTTCCCTGGGCAGGTCCAACAGAAAAAAAGCGTCAGGATGCGCTTCTTTCAGTTGGAAAATCAGTTTAATTTGAATTGTTTCTATATTTATGCTGATGTTGCCTTTCTAGGTCTTTATCTTACTCATCTACTTGTTTTCTGCTCTTTATGGTAATCTTCGTCTCTGCTTTTAGCTGATCTAAACTTGAGAATCTTTTCCTAGTAGCCGTCTATTGCTGCTGGTTTGGCAGTTATGATTACCATATTTTTTCAACATCTTAGCAACAATTCCAATTACTAGCCTGCATAAATACATTGGCTGATAACTAAATAGTGAAAGTCGTGGCTGTGATTTTATTAAGGTTTTAAATCAGATAATAATTTAAAAGGGAAGAGCGTTTTATGGTTGGTTTTAACTGTAGAGCGCCTTTGAATTTTATGGTTTTCAATTGGGAAGTATGTATAGATCTTAAATTGTGGTATTTCCTGTTGCTGTTGATGTAAAATAAAAAAAGTCCCATATGCTTAGAGATAAGGACATTACTTAGAAGGATATAGAATCGATCCTTTTATCATTTTAATATAGGAGATGGAAAATATAATGGAGTGGTTAATTTCACAAAATATCATTTTGTTGGCTTTTTTGGCAGGTCTTTTTACTTGGGGGTGCACCATTATTGGTTCAGCTATTGTCTTCTTCTTTAAAAATATCAGTCGTAAGTTGCTGGATATTATGATGGGATTTGCAGCTGGTGTTATGATTGCAGCTTCTTTTTGGTCTCTCTTGGCCCCTTCGATTTCATATGCAAAAGAGGCCTCTTATGGGAATTGGTCTTGGATTCCTGCTGCGGTTGGTTTTCTAATTGGTGGTTTTTCTTTGCGTTTAATTGATGCCATTGTTCCCCACCTACATTTGGGTAAGGATATTAAGGATGCTGAAGGAGTGCCTACGAAGAAACTTTCAAAAACGGCCCTGCTTTTTCTTGCCATCACTATTCATAACTTTCCAGAAGGATTGGCCGTAGGGGTAACCTTTGGAGCTTTGGCTGCTGATGGAGCAAGCAAAGCAGCCCTATTGGGGGCAATAGGTTTAGCAGTTGGGATAGGAATTCAAAATTTTCCAGAAGGAGCAGCGCTCTCTATACCTATTCGAGCAGATGGCAAATCACGTTTGTCAGCTTTTTACTGGGGGTCTATGTCGGCGATTGTTGAGCCGATTGGAGCAGTGTTAGGGGCAGCGCTTGTTATGGTGATGATGCCTATCTTGCCTTATGCTTTATCTTTTGCCGCAGGAGCTATGATTTTTGTTGTGGTTGAAGAATTGATCCCAGAATCACAAACCAATGGTAATACAGATGTGGCAACGCTAGGACTCATGCTTGGTTTCGTGCTGATGATGGTATTAGATGTGGCTTTAGGATAAGGAGCTTAGTGTGAAACTTATCGCAAGTATTAGATTTTGATGTCAGACTGCGAATTGACGCCCAGCTATTGCTTTGTCAGCCTTTGTTTGATGAAAAATTTGATATAATAAATCTATATGAATACAAAAATTTTAGAAGCTTTGGAGTTTGCCAAGGTCAAAAATCAATTTGAGCCTTATTTACAGACAGAAACTGGTCAGCAAGAGCTGCGCGACCTGCTTCCTGAAACCAATCGTGAAAAAATTGAGCGTGCCTTTGCTGAAATCCATGATATGGAGCAGATATTCGTAGAAGAGCACCATTTTTCTGTCGGTGCTATTCGGAATATAGCCGAAAGTCTTCGCCGTTTGGAATTGAATGCAGATCTCAATGTGGATGAATTATTGGCTATCAAGCGTGTCTTGGAAGTATCTGCGGAGATCAGTCGCTTTTATGATAATCTTGAAAATAATGACTTGACTGCTCTCAACCGTCTATTTGAAAATTTGGAGACTTTTCCTAATCTACAAGGTGGTCTGCAGGCGATTAATGATGGGGGTTTTATTGAGAATTTTGCAAGTCCAGCCTTGGAGAAAATCCGTCGCCAAATTCAACAAGGGGAAAGTCAGGTTCGTCAAATTTTACAGGGCATGCTCAAAAATAAGGGCGATTTGCTGGCCGAAAATCTGATTGCTAGTCGTAATGGTAGGAGTGTCCTTCCTGTTCGCAATACCCACCGTAATCGTGTGGCTGGTATGGTACATGACATTTCAGCTTCGGGTAGTACTGTTTATATTGAGCCACGTGCAGTTGTTGAACTCAATGAAGAAATTACCCAAGCAAGGGCGGATGAGCGTCATGAGCTCCATCGTATCCTGCACGAGTTCTCTGATATGCTTCGTCCCCATACTCAAACTATCCGCAACAATGCTTGGCTAATCGGGCATTTGGATTTTGTGCGGGCTAAATATCTCTTTATGCAGGAAAATCAGGCCAGCCTGCCAAGTCTATCAGAGGACAAGATGGTTCATTTATTGAATGCTCGCCACCCCTTATTGAGCAATCCGGTTGCCAATGATTTGCATTTTTCTAATAATCTTACAGTTATTGTTATTACAGGACCCAATACTGGTGGTAAAACCATTATGTTAAAAACCTTAGGGCTGACCCAGTTGATGGCTCAATCAGGTCTTCCTATTCTAGCAGATCCTGGTAGTCATGTAGCTATTTTTAGTGAAATATTTGCTGATATAGGTGATGAACAGTCAATTGAGCAAAGTTTGTCAACCTTCTCCAGCCACATGGGCCATATCGTAAATATCTTAGATCGAGCTGATGAGGATAGCTTGATTCTTTTGGATGAATTGGGAGCCGGAACGGACCCTCAGGAAGGTGCCAGTCTGGCCATGGCTATTCTGGAGCACCTGCGTCTGACAGATATCAAAACCATGGCGACAACTCATTATCCTGAGCTCAAGGCATATGGAATTGAAACAGCCCATGTGCAGAATGCTAGCATGGAATTTGATGTGGATAGTCTCAGTCCAACCTACCATTTTATGCAAGGGGTTCCAGGTCGTTCTAACGCTTTTGAAATTGCCCGCCGTTTGGGTCTGTCAGAACTTATTGTCAAAGATGCTCAAGAAATGACTCAAGACGATAGCGATGTCAATGACCTTATTGAAAAATTAGAAGCTCAGACAGCAGAGAGTCGTCGACGCTTAGACCATATCCGTGAGGTTGAACAGGAGAATCTAAAATTTAATCGTGCAGTCAAGAAGCTCTATAATGAATTCTCGCATTCTTATGATAAGGAATTGGCTAAAGCCCAAGAAGAGGTGCGCCAGTATGTTGATAAGGCTGTCAAAGAAAGCGATCAGATCCTTAAAGCTCTCAATGAACACTCTCAACTTAAACCACATGAAGTGATTGAGGCCAAGGGAAAACTAAAAAAACTAACTCCTAGCGATGATTTCTCCAAGAATAAGGTCTTGCGCAAAGCCAAGAAACAAAATGCCAAGCGAGCTCCCAAGGTGGGAGATGATATTATCGTACTGGCCTATGATCAGCGCGGAACTTTAACTGGTCAACTTAAAGATGGCAGATGGGAGGCTCAGGTTGGCCTTATTAAGATGACTCTCAAGGAAGTAGAGTTTAATCTGGTGAAAAATCAGGAAGAACCAAAACAAAGTTCTAAGAAGAAACAAATCAATGTAGTCAAAAAGTCGGTTGCATCAGGTCCTAGAGCCCGCCTAGATCTACGCGGTAAGCGCTATGAAGAAGCCATGCAGGAGTTGGATGACTTTATCGATCAGGCTCTGCTCAATAATATGGCTCAAGTTGATATTATCCATGGTATCGGTACAGGAGTCATCCGTGAGGGTGTAACTAAGTACCTGCGCAGCAACCGCCACGTCAAAAGTTTCGGCTATGCGCCACAAAATGCTGGTGGTTCAGGCTGTACGATTGCTAATCTAGGTTAACTGATGATTGAAAAGGAGCATATGATGAAAGGCTATACTCATGCCGTGCAATACTATGAAACGGATCGAATGGGAATTACCCACCATTCTAATTATGTTCGATGGATGGAAGAAGCGCGTGTCTATTTTTTGGAAAAAGTCGGTCTTCCGTACGAACAACTGGAAGCCGATGGTATTATTTCACCTGTGACTAGGGTTGTCTGCCAATACAAAGCGACATCAACTTTTGCAGATCTTATTGCTATTGATATTAGGGTTAGCTTGCTCAAAGGAGCTAAACTCAGTTTTGACTATACAATGACTAATCAATCTGGTCAATTAGTTTGTCAGGCTCATTCAGAGCATAGCTTTCTTGATCAAACAGGTCGCTTTGTAGCCCTCAAGAAGGTTTATCCGGATTTTTATGAGAAGGTACAAAAGATGCTTGCAGATCAAGATCAGGCTATGGAATAACTGGTGTTTTGTCACCCTAATGCAAAGACATATGGTAAGGAGATCCCATGATTAAACTGATTGCTGTCGATATGGATGGTACCCTGTTGAACAGTCAAAAAGAAATGATACCAGAGAATATTGAAGCCCTTCAAAGGGCTGCCGCTGCTGGGGTTAAAATTGTCCTCTGTACGGGACGCCCCAGGTCTGGTATTAAGCCTTATTTTGATCAAATAGGTTTGACAGGTGAAGAATATATCATTATGAATAACGGCTGCAGTATTTATAAAACTCCCAACTGGGATTTACTGTCTTATGAATCTCTCAATAAAGAGGAATTGCAGCGTTTGAACAGAGTTTGTGCTGATAATCCAGATATTTGTCTGACTTTAACGGCTGAAAAAAACTACTACGCTCTTGCATCGGAAGTACCAGACTTGGTTGCTTATGATGCTAGTTTGGTTTTTGATCAGGCTAAGGCAAGAAGTGTTGAAGAATTATCGAAGAGGGGCAGGTCATTTTTCAAGCTATGTATATGGGTGAGTCAGCTGCCTTGGATCGTTTTCAAGAAAAGGTGGACGCAAATCTCAGTCAGGATTTTTCGACCGTACGTAGCCAGTCTTATATCTATGAAATTATGCCTGGAGGTACGACCAAGGCCAGTGCTCTAAAAGCCCTCACCAAGCAACTGGGCTACCAGCCCAAACAGGTTATGGCACTGGGAGATGCTGCTAATGACCTTGAGATGTTAGCATTTGTTGAGCACAGTGTTGCTATGGGGAATGCTAGTGATGATGTTAAAGCGGTCTGTCGCTATGTTACCGATACTAACGACAAGGCTGGCGTCGCCAAGGCCATTTATCAATACGTACTGGATTACAATGGTCAATAGCAGTAGACTGGAAGAAGTATCTTAAATACCAATATGGGAGGCGTTTTACAGTGGTAAAATATGTCAAGGCGAATTATTTTTACTATCCTTATCAGGTCAAGACAGCTGGCTATCTCGCCATTGAAGGAGATAAGTTTGGTGATTGGCAGGCAGAAGTACCTAGCAATGCTGAAATTATTGATTACAGTGGTTATAGTTTAGCACCTGGCTTGGTGGATACCCATGTGCATGGTTTTGCGGGCTATGATGTTATGGACAATCGCCAAGAGTCGCTAGCAGGTATGAGTCAGGCCTTGTTATCAGCAGGAGTGACAAGCTTTCTACCAACAGGTCTGACAGCTTCGTTTGAGACGCTAGATCAGATTTGTCAAACGCTGGCGGCTTTTGCTGGCCAAGAGGCCGGTGCTCGAATTCAGGGTCTCTATTTTGAGGGGCCATACTTTACAGAGAAGTATAAGGGAGCTCAAAATCCGGCTTACATGCGCAATCCTTCTGTTGAAGAACTTAAACAGTGGTTGACGAGTTCCAAGGGACTCTTGAAAAAAATCGCTATTGCTCCTGAACGTCAAGGGACAGGGAACTTTGTTAATTATGCTAAAGAACAGGGTCTTACGGTGGCTTTAGGGCATTCTGATGCCACTTATGATCAGGCCCTTGCAGCTGTTCAGGCAGGAGCGAATGTCTGGGTACATGCTTACAATGGCATGCGTGAACTTAATCATCGTGAGCCTGGGATGGTTGGAGCTGTCTATGAAATCCCTAATACTTATGCCGAATTGATTTGTGATGGTCATCATGTCCACCCTTCTGCCTGTGATATCCTTTTACGTCAGAAAGGATTTGATCATGTGGCTCTAATCACTGACTGTATTAGTGCAGGTGGCTTGCAAGATGGTAACTATATGTTGGGTGAATATCCTGTTATCGTTGAAAAGGGAACGGCTCGCCTGAAATCCAACGGTGCCTTGGCAGGTTCGATTTTGCAACTTAAGGACAGTGTTAAAAATGTTGTTAATTGGGGGTTAGTCTCTAAGTCAGAAGCCCTTATGATGGCCAGTCTGATTCCAGCAATTTCTGTTGGTATTGATGATAAATGTGGTCAGATTAAAAAAGGACATCCAGCCGATTTTATCATCTTGGATGAGGCGATGAACCTTAAAGCAACTTATTTAGGAGGACAGGCAGTCTATCAAGCTTGAAAATAAGTGATTGGCTGCTTCAGCTGATGGTATGAGGGTAGAATAACCTTTTACCTTTTTTCTTGACTTATATTATAAGTTAACTTACAATGCAAACGCTTATTAAATATGGAGGAGTTTATGATGAAATTTTCTTTTGAATTGGTTATCAATGCTAAAAAGAGGACGCTTGGGTCTACTATTCTCAAGTTGATCAGTGATTTGTCTGGGAGGGTGATTTGGAAGAGATTAGCTTAGATGGTGATTTCACTACAGGGCAAAAGGGAAAAATGAAGATGGAAGGAATGCCTGAACTTGACTTCACTTTAGTTGAGGTGCGTGAGAATCAGTATTTTTCTGATTTAACAGCATTTTGACAATGTTCTTTTTGAGCATGAGATAGTTGAAGATCCTGCTGAAGGCATTAGTCTGAGACATTCCGTTTCTTTGACAGACGGTGATACGACAGAGGAAGCCTTAGCCTTTTTGAAACAGATTTTTGCTGATGTGCCAGAGAGTGGTGGAAAACTGATACAGATTTTGGAGGCGGCATGACAAAAGTTTTTCGTTCCCAGTATGCGGACAACCATCAGGAGTCAACAGGTTTCCTATTTGCCAAAGTATACAATGACTGGCATGCTAAGGTTAAAAACACCCTTAAGGATGTTGATTTGACTCACCCTCAGTTTATCATTTTGAGCAGTTTGGGAGCTTTGGAATTACAGCGGGATTTGATTTCCCAGGTCAATCTGGCCACTTTTTCAGATATGGATGTGACGACGGTCTCACAGGTTCTCAAGCTTTTATTGAAAAAGGGCTTGATTGAACGGCGGGAACATCCAAAGGACAGCCGGACAAAGGTTATTTTTCTGACGGATTCAGGCAGAGAGCACATGAACCGGGCTCTGCCTCTCGTTGAGGAGATTGATCAGACTTACTTTGGTCAGTTGGGAGAGCAGGTAACAGATTTTAATCAGCTGTTGATAAAATTGGAGGAAATGAATGGTTAAATTTTGGGTCGGAGTCGTTTCGGAAAATCACGTCAAACGCGGCGTTGAAGGTGGTTTTTGCCAGATCTGCCACGGCAAGGGCGGCCCTCTTAAACGGATGAAGAAGGGAGACTATCTGCTTTATTACAGTCCAAAGGTGGCTCTAGATTCTGATCAAAAACTGCAGGCTTTTACAGCCGTCGGGAAAATGAAGGATGACAAGGTTTATCAGTTTGAGATGGCGCCGGATTTTATTTCTTTCAGAAGAGATGTAGAGTATTACAACTCTGTCCGACCTTGCCCAATTGAAGTAGCCAGACAGCATCCAGATTGGAAAAACTATGCCAGTCAGTTGCGCTATGGCCATTTTGAAGTCAGTCAAGATTTCTTTCTGTCTGTTTTCAACTACATGAAGACAGAGTGAGTCTAGACAAGTCCGACCTTTTCTGCTATAATACCCCTTAAGAAAGAAAGTCTTATGGCGTTTCTGCAGCGAGCCTGAGAGAGTGCAAGTCAGGTGAAACAAGATAAGAAACTGGCGCTTTCTCTTGGTGATGACCAAGTTAATGATGAATAAATGAAGTGAAAAATTAGGGTGGAACCGCGTCTCTACGCCCCTATGTCAACTGGCATAGGTGGGATGAGACGAGGTTCTTTTCTGTTTTGTCAGCTTATCAGAATCAATTTATTAGACGGGAGTCAAGATGGAAAAAACATATCAAGGAAGTTGCCACTGTGGGCAGGTAAGCTATGAAGTTCAATTAGACTTTTCAAAAGGAACCCAGCGATGCAACTGCAGCTATTGTACAAAAACGCGAAATTGGGGAATCAGAACGACATCTGATAAATTTACTCTCTTAAGTGGAGAAGATAATCTAGCAGATTATCATGGTAGTGCCCACAAAATCTTCTGTAAAGAATTGTGGGACAAACCTCTACTATTATGGGAATATACCAGAAATGGGCGGAGAATTTCTGACGGTTAGGGTCAATACGCTGGATCATATCACCAATGATGAGATTTTAGAGCAGCCAATTATCTACTCTGACGGAAAAAATGATGCTTGGTGGCAAGAGCCACAAGATATCAGAACACTCTAAACACCATTAGAAAAAGAAAAGGGAATAACTTATGTCAAAAAACGTACTTTTCACAGCGTCAGTGGCATAGTTTCCTTTCAGTCGAATTGCCACACGCTCATCGCTATGGCGACTGAGCTAGACGCTGTACCACCTCGCTTTTCCTAGCGGTATCGGCTAGGAAAGGCTCACGTCGCAATCAATCTAATAGAAAAGAGGATATATTATGGCAAAAAAATTAACTTTCCAGGAAATCATCTTGATCTTACAACAATTCTGGAATGACCAGGGCTGTATGCTCATGCAGGCCTATGACAATGAAAAGGGAGCTGGGACTATGAGTCCTTATACGTTCCTGCGGGCCATTGGACCAGAGCCGTGGAATGCCGCCTATGTAGAGCCATCACGTCGTCCTGCCGATGGTCGTTATGGTGAAAATCCTAACCGTCTTTACCAACACCACCAATTCCAAGTGGTGATGAAACCATCTCCGTCAAACATTCAAGAACTTTACTTGGAATCTTTGAAAAAATTAGGTATCAATCCTTTAGAACACGATATCCGTTTTGTTGAAGATAACTGGGAAAACCCATCAACAGGTTCTGCTGGACTTGGTTGGGAAGTTTGGCTTGACGGTATGGAAATCACTCAGTTTACTTACTTCCAACAAGTTGGTGGCTTGGCAACTGGACCTGTTACAGCTGAGGTTACTTATGGTTTGGAACGTTTAGCCTCCTATATTCAAGAAGTGGACTCGGTTTACGATATTGAGTGGGCCCCAGGTGTTAAATACGGAGAAATCTTTTTACAGCCTGAGTACGAACATTCAAAATACTCTTTTGAAGTTTCAGATCAAGATATGCTCCTGGATAATTTTGAAAAATTTGAGGAAGAAGCTGGCAAAGCTCTGGAATTGGGATTGGTACACCCAGCTTATGATTATGTGTTGAAATGTTCGCACACCTTCAATTTGCTCGATGCTCGTGGGGCAGTATCGGTGACAGAGCGTGCAGGTTATATTGCTCGTATCCGTAATTTGGCGCGCGTGGTTGCTAAAACCTTTGTAGCTGAGCGTAAAAAACTTGGTTATCCATTGTTAGATGAAGCGACGCGTGCAGAATTATTGAAGGAGGAGGCAGAATAATGACGAAAAATTTACTTGTAGAATTGGGTCTTGAAGAATTACCAGCCTATGTTGTCACACCGAGTGAAAAACAATTGGGCGAAAAAATGGCAGCCTTTTTAAAGGATCATCGTTTGGATTTTGAAAGCATTCAAACCTTCTCAACCCCACGTCGTTTGGCAGTTCGTGTCCTTGGTCTGGCTGATAAACAATCCGACTTGACTGAAGATTTTAAGGGACCAGCTAAGAAGATTGCCTTGGACGCTGAGGGTAACTTTACCAAGGCGGCACAGGGCTTTGTTCGTGGTAAAGGTTTGACAACCGATGACATTGAGTTCCGCGAAATCAAAGGTGAGGAGTATGTCTATGTCACCAAACAAGAAGCTGGTCAGCCGGCTAAGGAAGTGCTGGCGGGTGTCCCAGAAGTTCTTAATTCTCTTACTTTCTCTGTCAGTATGCACTGGGCTAATAATACCTTTGAATATATCCGCCCTGTTCACACTTTGACCGTGCTTCTTGGTGATGAAGCGCTGGATTTGGACTTTTTGGATATTCATTCGGACCGTATCAGCCGTGGTCATCGTTTCTTAGGCCATGAAACAGAAGTTGCTAATGCCGATTCTTATGAGGAAGATTTACGCCAACAATTTGTCATTGCAGATGCTAAAGAACGTGAAAATATAATTGTTGAGCAAATCAAGGCGATTGAAAGTCAAGAAAAAGTTCAGGTTGATATTGATGAGACTCTTTTGAATGAAGTCCTTAATCTGGTTGAATACCCAACAGCTTTCATGGGTAGTTTTGATGAGAAGTATCTGGAAGTGCCTGAGGAAGTTTTGGTTACTTCTATGAAAAATCATCAGCGTTACTTTGTCGTGCGTGATCAAACTGGTAAACTCATGCCTAATTTTATCTCGGTACGCAATGGTAATGCAGACTGCCTCGAAAATGTTATCAAAGGGAATGAAAAGGTTCTTGTAGCCCGTCTGGAAGACAGTGAATTTTTCTGGCATGAAGATCAGAAATTAAAGATTGCCGATTTGGTTGCCAAATTGGATCATGTTACCTTCCATGAAAAGATTGGTTCTCTGTCTGAGCACATGGAACGCAGTGGCGTAATTGCGGCTTATTTGTCAGAGAAGGCTGGCCTGACAAGGGAAGAGACTCAGGCTGTAGCTCGAGCTGCTCAAATCTATAAATTTGATCTTCTCACTGGTATGGTTGGAGAGTTTGATGAGCTTCAAGGTATCATGGGTGAGAAATATGCCCTTCTTGCCGGCGAAGAAAAGGCTGTGGCAGCAGCCATTCGTGAGCACTATCTTCCCGATTCAGCCGATGGAAAGCTACCAGAAACCAAGATTGGTGCGATCTTAGCCTTGGCAGATAAATTGGACACACTACTTTCCTTCTTCTCGGTTGGCCTCATTCCAAGTGGCTCCAATGACCCATATGCCCTTCGTCGTGCGACACAAGGGATTGTCCGTATCCTTGATGCCTTTGGTTGGGATATCCCAATGGATGAGCTGATTGATAGTCTCTATAGCCTTTCATTTGACAGTTTAACTTACGCCAATAAAGCAGACGTACTGGACTTCATTCGTGCGCGGGTTGAAAAAATAATGGGAACCGATGTTCCTAAAGATATTCGTGAGGCCGCACTCGCCGGTTCAACCTTTGTCGTCTCAGAAATGTTAGCAACGGCTGATGCTCTTGTGGCAGCAAGTCAGACAGAAAACTATAAGTCAGCTGTTGAAAGCCTTTCGCGTGTCCTTAACATAGCAGACAAGGCTGACTCTTCTATGGTGGTTGATGAATCTCTCTTTGAAAATGATCATGAAAAAAACTTGGTGGCAGCTATTGATGAACTTACTCTTTCAGGCAATGCTGATGATAAGATTGCTCAACTCTTTGCTCTCAGCCCAGTTATTGATGCCTTCTTTGACAATACCATGGTCATGGTGGAAGATGAAAAAATTAAAAACAACCGCTTAGCCTTGTTGGCTGGCCTAGCTGAGAAGACTCAAACAGTGGCGGCCTTTAATCAACTGAATACAAAGTGAAAACAACAACTCCAGTTGTTTATTGAAAAATTTAATAGAAAGGAACTGAATTCGATTAGAAAGCTGGCCTAAATTTCTCAGCTTTTCTGATTATATTCTTGACATCTTAATTATGGATCCTAAAAAAATTGAACGTATTAACGAGCTTGCTAGGAAGAAAAAGACAGATGGTTTAACCAGCGAGGAAAAAGTCGAACAGGCTGAGCTTCGCAAAGAGTATCTCGAGGGTTATCGTCGGTCTGTGCGTCACCATATTGAAGGAATTAAGGTAGTCGATGAGGAAGGTAACGACCTTACTCCGGAAAAACTGCGCCAAGTTCAGCGCGAGAAGGGTCTGCACGGCCGCAGTTTGGATGATCCTAACAGCTAAGAAAAATCATTGTATTAAGAAGGTGAGACTTAGTCCTAGCCTTCTTTTTTTCTGTGCGCGGATAGCGGTAAAAGCGTCGAGTTTTTGATATAATAAGGGCACTCATACAGTGTCAATCAGAAAGGATCTGAATAGATAGATTATGCAAGATAAATTAGTTATTCACGGGGCGCGTGCCCATAATTTAAAAGACATTGATTTGGAAATACCAAGAGATAAAATGGTTGTAGTGACAGGCCTGTCCGGTTCTGGGAAGTCCAGCCTAGCCTTTGATACCATTTATGCTGAAGGTCAGCGTCGCTATGTTGAAAGTTTGTCAGCCTATGCCCGTCAGTTTTTGGGCAATATGGAAAAGCCTGATGTAGACAGCATTGATGGTCTCAGTCCGGCTATTTCTATTGACCAGAAAACTACTAGTAAGAATCCTCGTTCGACTGTGGGAACCGCTACGGAAATCAACGATTACCTGCGCTTGCTTTATGCTCGTGTGGGTGTGCCCTACTGTATCAATGGACATGGTGAAATTTCCGCCAGCTCAGTAGAGCAGATTGTCGATCAGGTTTTGGCTTTGCCTGAGCGCAGCCGCATGCAGATCTTGGCACCGGTCATTCGTCGCAAAAAGGGTCAACACAAAACCTTGTTTGAAAAAATTCAAAAGGAAGGTTATGTTCGTGTGCGTGTGGATGGTGACATCTATGATGTCACAGAAGTACCTGAGCTATCCAAATCAAAAATGCACAATATCGAAGTGGTCATCGACCGTCTAGTCAACAAGGAAGGTATCCGCAGTCGTCTATTTGATTCTGTTGAAGCAGCCTTAAGGATTGCTGACGGGTATGTCATCATTGATACAATGGATGGTAATGATTTGCTTTTCTCAGAGCATTATTCCTGCCCGGTCTGTGGTTTTACAGTGCCTGAGTTGGAACCTCGTCTCTTCTCTTTCAATGCTCCTTTTGGTTCCTGTCCGACCTGTGATGGTCTGGGGATGAAGCTGGTTGTGGATATGGACCTTTTGATTCCTGAACCTAGTAAAACATTGCGCCAAGGGGCACTAGCTCCTTGGAATCCTATCTCGTCAAATTATTATCCAATCATGTTAGAGCAGGCCATGACACAGTTTGGCGTTGATATGGATACACCTTTTGAAGATCTAACCAAAGACCAACAGGATTTAGTCCTCTATGGCTCAGATGAGCGTGAGTTCCATTTTCACTATGTTAATGATTTTGGTGGGGTACGCGATATTGATATTCCCTTTGAAGGGGTTGTCAACAACGTCAACCGCCGCTATCATGAAACCAACAGTGATTTCACCCGTAATGTCATGCGGGGTTACATGAATGAGTTGATCTGTGCAACCTGTCAGGGTTATCGTCTCAATGATGCTGCTTTAGCAGTGAAATTAGGGGGTGAAAAAGGGCTTCATATCGGTCAGATTTCGGACTTATCGATACAGGATCATCTCGCCCATCTTAAAGATCTAAAACTATCAGCTAATCAAGAAACCATTGCCCGCCCAATTTTGAAAGAGATCAATGACCGTTTGACTTTCCTAAACAATGTTGGCCTCAATTATCTAACCCTATCTCGGACAGCTGGAACCCTGTCCGGTGGAGAAAGTCAGCGGATTCGTCTGGCAACACAGATTGGTTCCAATCTGAGCGGTGTCCTCTATGTGCTGGATGAACCTTCTATTGGTCTCCATCAGCGGGACAATGACCGCCTCATTGCCAGTCTTAAAAAGATGCGCGACCTCGGTAATACCCTGATTGTGGTTGAGCATGATGAAGATACTATGCGTCAGGCCGATTGGCTGGTTGATGTTGGCCCCGGAGCAGGCCAGTTTGGTGGTCAGATTGTCGCCTCGGGGACACCTAGTCAGGTTGCCAAAAATAAAAAATCAATCACTGGTCAATACCTTTCAGGAAAGAAAGAAATTCCAGTACCGCTTGAGCGCAGAAGTGGCAATGGACGTTTTATAGAGGTCAAGGGAGCCAGCGAGCACAATCTCCAAAATATTGATGTGAAGTTTCCCTTAGGTAAATTTATCGCTGTAACGGGTGTGTCTGGTTCAGGCAAATCTACCTTGATTAATAGTATTCTCAAAAAATCCATTGCCCAAAAACTCAATCGCAATTCTGAAAAGCCGGGTAAACATAAGGCTGTCGAAGGAATTGAACATATCGAGCGCTTGATTGATATTGACCAGAGTCCAATCGGTCGTACGCCACGTTCCAATCCTGCAACCTATACCGGTGTCTTTGATGATATTCGCGATCTCTTTGCCAAAACAAACGAAGCTAAAATTCGCGGTTACAAGAAGGGGCGTTTCTCCTTTAATGTCAAGGGGGGACGCTGTGAAGCTTGCTCAGGTGATGGCATCATCAAGATTGAGATGCACTTTTTGCCAGATGTCTATGTCCCTTGTGAAATCTGCCACGGCAGCCGCTATAACAGTGAAACGCTAGAGGTTCATTACAAGGAGAAAAACATCGCTGAAATCCTTGATATGACAGTCAATGATGCCGTTGATTTTTTTACTCCAATTCCTAAAATTGCCCGCAAGCTGCAAACGATTAAAGATGTCGGACTGGGGTATGTGACCTTAGGACAGCCTGCAACGACCCTCTCAGGTGGTGAGGCTCAGCGTATGAAATTGGCGAGTGAACTCCACAAACGCTCAACTGGCAAATCCTTCTATATTCTGGATGAACCAACGACTGGTCTCCATACCGATGATATTGCCCGTCTCCTTAAAGTTTTGGAGCGCTTTGTTGATGAAGGCAATACCGTTTTAGTTATCGAACATAATCTGGATGTCATCAAAACAGCCGATCATGTCATTGACCTAGGACCAGAAGGCGGTGTCGGTGGTGGTACCTTGGTAGCCCAAGGGACACCTGAAAAAGTTGCCCAAAATACTGATAGCTTTACCGGTCAGTATCTCAAAGAAAAATTGAACTAGAGAATGCCACACCCCAATGCGGGACAGAAGAAAACCACTTTTTAATATGACGAACAAAGGAGGAAGTTACTATGAAAGCAGCACTTGTTTATAAAGCCGGTGGACCAGATGTTTTTGTTATTGAAGACAGACCAATTCCTAAACTTAAAACTGGGTGGAGTGTTATTAAGGTTTTGGGGTTTGGGATTAATCATTCTGAGATTTTTACCAGACAAGGTCTGTCCCCAAGTGTGACTTTTCCTCGGATTTTAGGGATTGAGTGTGTTGGTGAAGTTGTCGAAACACAGGCTCCTCATTTAAAGCCGGGCCAAAGGATTATTTCAATCATGGGAGAAATGGGGCGTGCATTTGATGGTTCTTACGCAGAATACACACTTTTGCCAGATGAGCAGATTTATCCTGTCAAAACAGAATTACCTCTGGAAAAGTTGGTAGCTTTGCCTGAAACTTATTATACAGCTTACGGTGCTTTTAAAAATCTACAAATTAAAGCTGGAGATACAACTCTGATACGTGGTGCGGCATCAGGCGTTGGTTTAGCCATGCTTGATCTTATCAAAGCGCAATTCCCTCAAAATGAGGTTTTTGGCAGCAGCCGTCATTTAGAAAAAAGGAAGACTTTGCAAAAATGTGGTTATGATGGGATTATTCTAGATAAAGATAATGTCTTGCAGACTGACTTGACTTTTGATAAGATCTTAGAATTGGTTGGACCGTCTTCCATAAAGGATTCCTTTAATCATATCAAGGAAAAAGGGGTTATCTGTTCCAATGGGCAGCTGGGTGGCCGCTGGTTTTTGGAAGATTTTGATCCTATTATGGACCTAAAAAACAATAGTTATCTGACAAGTTTTTATTCTGGGAATGTTAGCCTAAAAAAATTACAGGAAATGTTAGATTATGTTGCTGCATTTCAGGTACCGGTTCATGTTGAAAAAATTTTCAAATTGGATGAGATTACTGAGGCCCATGCTTATATTGAAAGTAAAGAAAGTTTTGGCAAGATAATTGTTTTGACCTAGAACTTCCTAGTGTCTTCATTATTGAATACTAATGTATCTATTTCTCATATCCTTGTCTTTCGCCCGTTTTAAAATTATGGTAAACTTAGAAAAGCAGAAGTTTTAGGGAGGTTGGATCTTATAAATCTTCTTGAATGAGTGATTGTGTAGGTAGAAATATATGACAGAACAAAGATTATCTTGGCAGGATTATTTTATGGCAAATGCAGAGTTGATTTCTAAACGTTCAACCTGTGATCGTGCCTTTGTCGGTGCTGTTTTGGTAAAGGACAACCGGATTATTGCAACTGGTTATAATGGTGGTGTTTCAGAGACTGATAACTGTAATGAAGTCGGGCACTATATGGAGGACGGTCACTGCATCCGTACGGTCCATGCTGAAATGAATGCTCTTATCCAGTGTGCTAAAGAAGGAATCTCCACCAATAATACTGAGATTTATGTCACCCATTTTCCTTGTATTAACTGTACAAAAGCTCTTCTGCAGGCAGGTATCAAAAAAATTACCTATAAATCGCACTACCGTCCTCATCCTCTGGCCATAGAGCTGATGGCGAAAAAAGGTGTGAATTATATTCATCATGATGTTCCGCAAATAACTCTGGGAGAGTAATTAAAATATTGACAGAAAAAGGCCCTTATCACAAGTGTAAAAGGAGCAGGTTTAAAAGCCTGCTCCTTTTAATTTCTTCCATTTTCTGATTTTAGTTCTAAAGGTGCCAAAAGGAGCCACGGTATTGACATGGATAAATCTAGCAACTTCCCAGACAGCTGTTTTGGTAGCAGTGTCTGCCCATTTTCTCTGATGAGGCTGGAAGAGATCGGTTTCAGACATATCCTCAATCATCTGATAAATACTCGCCACATTAGCATCTAACTGACTTTTCAATGCTGTCAAGGACTGGTGGCTGTAGGTCTCGTTGAACCATTGATAGAGCTGCCCCAACTGGTTCCATTTAAATTGTTCTGATGGTGTTTGGACATCCAAACCAGCTGTTTCGTCTGCCTTCCATTTGAGGAGAAGAGTCGTCCATCCTACTTGATAAGCTAAGTTTTCGGCTGGTGTACGGTCAATTCCTTCCACTCGGCTGTCTTTGAGTTTTTCTGGAATGACTGCAAACTCTGCTATGTATTTGCCATAGGCTGTTTGGATAGCTGTAATGAGTTCTGCTTTTGATTGGTATTGTTTCATATTTCCTTCACTTGATAGCGTAGAATAGTCTTGAGTTTATCCTTAGCAGTTCTCTGAGCATTGCTGAGGTAAATCTCTCTGTGAATTTGCGAGGAGCGCTGTAGGTTGTGTTTTTTTGCAAAGGCATCCAATTTTGCAAAAGATTCGGGTTCATCGTCATAGGAACCAATATGAAGAACTTGGATGCTCTTGCCATCTGTTATGTCTTCAAAAGAAATCTCATCATAAAAAGGATTTGGCTTCTTTATTCTGACCTTCTCCAAGGCTTCTAAAAACAATTCTTGGCTGATAAAATCAGGCTGCTGGATCATTATTTTATAAGATAGTCTGTCTTTAACCAGCTGATCCTGCTTGGCATTTTCTTCCTGCTGCCAAAGTCCCTCCAAAGGGAAGACTGTAAAATCTGTAATAGCCTGACTGTCCATTTCATCCTTCTTAGCCTTTTTATAAGCCATTTTTATCCCATAAGCGAGAGAATAGAGAGCTGAAACTTGATTTGAAAACTCTATATCATTAGGATTTCCCTGTCCTTTGATGGTGATGAACTGCTGCCTCTTGACCTCTAAAATAGTTGGCTGTGTTTTGACCCCATAGATTTCTTTTTCAGCTTTGCGCCATTCGTATTTCATTTTCCAACCTCCTTTTTAACACCAATGTAAATGCTTGCCTTGCCATCTGGATCGTATTTTTCAAAGTCCAACTGGTAAAGACGGCTGAGCTGCCCTGCTTCTTCTAAATGCCAGATTTTCTGCCAAGTTTGAGGGATTTCTTCTCTTGTTGTAGAAAAAATCGCATAATCCTGTTTGGGAACTGTTAGCGATTTCGCTCCGTCTAGCGGTCTTTCTAGGGCGATGCTGACAGCATAGTCTCCCTTATAATCTGACTCGTAGTCGTGATAAATAGCGTAAATTGACTCCTCAAGCTGGAACAAACCAGCTGCCTGGTCCCAAAGTTCTTCAAATTTTTTCGGTAACTGAGGATCTCTAAAATTATTGGTTTTCATAGTGTACAAATAGTAAAGCTCTTGTAAGATCATTGGTTTCTCCTTTGCTTATTTGATTTACAAAGTGAGTATAACAAAGGAAACCAGACAAGGTCTGTCAGCTTTTGTAGAGTGTGAGCATATTTTCCAGCTTTTTTTTGATGTTTTGACGGACAAAGGCTGGTCTCAGTACTTGGACTTCCGCTCCAAAAGATAAAAGATAGCTTTCTAGAACATTACTGGGGATATCTGCTTCTACATAGAGATTGCCGTCAGAATCTTTTGCGACCTCAGAAAAGTCATCGTAAACGCGATAGGAAACACTGGAGCTGAATTTCAGAGCGATGTGAACAGTTGTTTGCTTTGGCATAGTCAGTTTAATGATTTGTTGAGAAAAATCTTCTGCAAAGCACTCTGCTAAAACGCGACCATTTCTGATTCGCGATAGTTTGAAAAAGCGAAAATCTTCTCGTAAGCTACAGTAAGCATAGAGGTACCAGGCCTGACCTTTAAAAATCAGACGAATTGGCTTGACTTGCCGCTGACTGTTTTTGCCATCATTGCTAAAATAATCAAAAGAAAACCAGCGGCGCTGAAAAACGGCTTCCTTCAGCTGCTGAAAGAGAGCTTGCTGCTCTGCTTCATTTTGCCAAGGGCTGAAGTCTACTTCCAGCCAGTTGGGATTTTCCGCTTTGAAAAGAGCTGATAGCTTAGTCAGCAGTTTCTTGTCATAGAGAGTTTCATTTAACGATGCCAGTCCCTGAAGACTGTCTAAAATCTGCTGGCGTTCTCTTTGAGACAGCAAAGATCTGGACAGGACGAAATCTTTATCCAGCTGGATGCCCCCATCTTTCCCCTGTTGGGTATAAATAGGAATTCCTGCGCTGCTCAAGGCATCGACGTCACGGTAAATGGTTCTGACAGAGACTTCAAATTGTTTGGCTAATTCAGGCGCAGTTGTCTTGCCATTCCCTAATAGATAATAAACCATTTCAAATAATCTTGATTCCTGCATGGCTATCCTCCTAGTTTAAGAGCATTATAGCATATTAACTTGACAAATGCTGTCAAGTTAAGTTCTCTGCCAAGCTGACAGGAACAGTTTTTAAGCTGTAGTCAACTGCCTAAAAGATTTGAGTATGCTTAGCATTTATGATAGAATAAGCTGATAAGTAAAAATAATAAAGAGGTAATCAAAATATGATTGAAGCAAGTAAGCTCAAAGCTGGGATGACTTTTGAAACAGCTGATGGTAAACTGATTAGAGTTTTGGAAGCTAGTCACCACAAACCAGGTAAAGGGAACACAGTTATGCGTATGAAGTTACGTGATGTCCGCAGTGGTTCGACTTTCGATACGACCTATCGTCCAGAAGAAAAATTTGAACAGGCCATTATCGAAACTGTTCCAGCACAGTATCTTTACAAGATGGATGATACAGCCTACTTCATGAATAGTGAAACTTATGACCAATATGAAATTCCGGTAGCTAACGTTGAAAATGAATTGCTTTATATGCTTGAAAATAGTGACGTTAAAATTCAATTCTACGGAACAGAAGTTATTGGTGTTCAGGTACCAACAACTGTTGAATTAACCGTAGCGGACACACAACCTTCAATCAAAGGGGCAACTGTTACAGGATCTGGTAAACCAGCGACTTTGGAAACTGGACTTGTGGTTAATGTACCAGATTTTATCGAGGTTGGTCAAAAACTAATCATCAATACTCAAGAAGGAACTTACATTTCACGCGCATAAAGCTGGAGTTTTCAGTAGAATAAGAAAGGATTGAGAGATATGGCAGATATGATTGGAGAAATCGTTATTTCCCCCCGTGTTCTTGAAGTTATTACAGGGATTGCAGCGACTAAGGTTGAAGGGGTATATTCTCTTAACAATAAGGCTGTAACAGATAGCATTAGTAAGACGACACTTAGTCGCGGTGTTTACTTGACAACCGGTGAAGATGATAAAATTACTGCTGATATCTACCTTCAATTACAATACGGCGTTAATGTTCCGGCTGTTTCAATCGAAGTTCAGCATGCGGTTAAATCGGCTGTTTATGATATGGCAGAAGTGGAACTATCGGATGTCAATGTTCACGTTGTGGGTATCGTTCCTGAGAAAACACCAAAACCAGATATGACAGCTCTGTTTGATGAGGATTTCCTAGATGACTGATGCAAGACGCAATCTACGTAAGCGTGCTTTTCAAGCCATTTTTAGTTTAGAGTTCGGCCAAGCTTCTTTTCTTGAAGCTGCAACCTTTGCTTATAGTTATGATAAAGAGTTGACGGAGCAAGAAGATATCGAGATCCCAAGCTTTCTTTTAAATTTGGTTAAAGGAACGGTCGATAAGTTAACTGAACTGGATCAGACGATTGCTGCTAACCTAAAAAAAGGTTGGTCTTTGGAACGCTTAACGTTGACCGATCGCAACCTTTTGCGTCTAGGGCTCTTTGAAATCAAGTACTATGAAGAGACTCCTGAGCGCGTAGCTCTAAACGAGATTATTGAACTAGCCAAGGCCTATTCAGACACGACTTCAGCAAAATTCGTCAATGGTATTTTGACAAAGTTTGTGGTTGATGAAAAAGCTTAGGTACAGAACCTAAAAGAGACTGGCAATCCAGTCTCTTTTTTTTCTCCTTGTGGTTTTTATATGTTAAATAGTTCTACCTGGGATTAGGGATATAGGAAGAGTATATTCATTAGCTTCTATATTTTCCCCAGCAATCTTCTTTAACAGGAGTTCAACAGTTAATTGAGCAATTTCTGGGATAGGCTGCTTAATAGTAGTTAGTTGCGGCAGATAGTTTTCAACAAAAGTTGTACCATCGTAGCCAATCAATTTTAATTCTTGTGGAATACTAATATCCAGTTCTTGAGCAATTTTTAGGACCAGCATAGCCATCAAGTCACCAGATGTAAAGATACCATCAGGTCTCAGCTGAGTAATCAATTTTTTAATCTCCATTTCCTTACGGCTAGCAGAATACTCACTAGCAATATTGGCATGTTGGGCTTCTGGTAGAATAGATTGAAAGCCTGTATAGCGCAGCCCAGTTGGTGAATGGGTGTCATCATTTCCGGTCAGCATCATGATGTTTTGGCAACCGGCTTTTACTAAGGTCTGGGCAGCCACAGCCCCACCAGCAAAGTTATCGGAGGAGACGACAGGAATCTGTGGAGAAAGGTTACGGTCAAAGGAAATGATAGGGGCTGTTACCCGATCGTAATCTGTAATACCTAGGTTATGGCTCCCTGAAATAATCCCATCAACCTGATTGGCCTCTAACATTTCTAGGTATTCACGTTCTTTTTCGGAGTTTTGCTCACTATTACAAATGATAGTCTTATAGCCATGTCTGAACAGTTCGTGTTCTAACTGCTCAATCAACTCTGCATAGAAGATGTGACCAATATTAGGGAAAATAAGTCCGACTAATTTAGCTGACTTTCCTTGAAGACCACGCGCTAGACTGTTTGGCTTGTAACCCAATTCTCGCATGGCTTTATTGACCTTGTTAATTGTTTTCTTAGAAAGATAGCCTTTCTTATTGATGACACGTGAGACAGTTGTTGGGCTTACACCAGCCAACTTCGCAACGTCAGTTAATTTCGCAACCATATTAATATTCTAATTCAAAGTACTTACCTGTCACCTTACCATCAAGGATTGCAATGCCAGTTTGATCTTGATTAGGGAAAACACGACCAGTGAAAACTTTCTCCCCTTTGTTGATAAAAATTTCAAAAATAGATTTGTCAATGAAGATATTAGCAGTAGTTTGGCGATTGTCAATATCACAAGAACGTATTGTTCCAAATTCCAATGCATATTGTTCGCCGGCCTGAGAGCGGTCAATGGTAATCTTTCCAGCTTTGGTGTCCACAGTGATAGTCAACCCTTTGCCATCTTTATCAGCGAAAAGGACAAATTTACTGTAGCTGTCTTGATTAAAACTGAGCTCAAGTTCATAAGTATTATTGGTTGAAGGGTAGTTATCAAAGTTTTTTTCTTCCTGACGAAGAGATGTTATGGTTTCAACTGGGTATTGATAGAGTTTCCCGTTCTTAATTGTTAATTCCTTAACCAAACTCATAGCACCTTGATAATCATACTTATCCGTTGGATAAGAAATATCAGGGAGGCCGATCCAGCTGATAGAGAGAGCACGGCCATCAGGGGCGTTGAAAGCCTGAGTAGCGTAGGTTTCAAAACCGTAGTCCAAATTTTCAATGTTAGAAGGAGCAACTAAAGTAGCTGTTTTTGTATCAAAGGCCTGTCCTATTTTATACATGTTTGGATAAATGTTGTCGTAGTCTAAGATTTTTTTATCCATACCTTGAGGACAGTAGAGGAGAACCGGCTTTTCATCTACAAAAACGAGATTAGGGCATTCGATCATATAAGATGTAGCATCGTTTTCAAAATTTAAATTGCCGATGAAGGTCCAGTCTTTGTAATTGTGATTTTCTGCCTTGTAGAGTTTGATGAAGCCCTTTTTATCTAGGCTCTGCGCTCCAATGATAGCATAGTATTCTCCTTGGTAGAAGAAGATTTGTGGATCGCGAAAATGTTCAGTGACATCATCGGGTTTGGCAATCAATGTTTGCGGAATTTTTTCGAGATGGCCCTTGCTATCCAGCAAGGCACCATTTTGATAAGTTTGGCGCTCCCAATTTTTGTTACGGACATTCCCGGTGTAAAAGATAAAAAGTTTATCTCCAAATTGCATGGCCGAACCGGAATACATACCATGACTGTCAAGAGAAGTGTTAGGGTATAAAATGGTTCCCGTTTCTTTAAAGTGAATCAGGTCAGTTGATTCAGTTTGTACCCATGATTTGAGACCATGTGCAGCACCATAGGGAAAATATTGGTAGAAAAGCTGCCACTTTCCCTTAAAATATGAAAAACCATTTGGATCATTCAGTAAACCGTGCGGAGGCTCGACATGGAAAGTCACATGCCAAGGGGAGCTAGCGGCATTGTTTTTGATTTTTTGAACTTCTGTTTCCGTCCATTCTGAGTAGGGCTTATATCTTTGTTCAACTGTTAATGTCATTATTACCTCCAAAATTAAATAAAGCATTTTATTGTACTTATATCTTACTATACATACTAGTGGTTTTTCTAGTAAAAAGCAACTCTTTACACAGAAAAATACTATTTCTGTCAAGCGCTTGACAGAAATGAAAAAACACTGTAAAATAATTGATATAATTTAGTGAAAGCGTTTCACTAAAAAGAAAAATAAATTTTGTAAGGAGACTACTATAATGGATTATAGTAAAGTTGCTGCCGATGTCATTAAGGCGGTCGGCAAAGATAATCTAGTAGCTGGTGCTCATTGTGCGACACGCCTTAGGCTGGTTTTGAAAGATGATAGCAAAGTTGATCAAGCGGCACTTGACAATAGTTCCGATATCAAAGGAACTTTCAAAATGGACGGGCAATATCAAGTTATTATTGGCGCTGGTGATGTTAACCATGTTTATGCTGAATTGATTAAGCAGGCAGGCTTGAAAGAAGTTTCAACAGAAGAAGTTAAGCAAATTGCTGCCAAAGGTACTAAGACCAACCCAATTATGGCCTTCGTTAAAATTCTGTCTGAAATTTTCGTACCAATCATTCCGGCTCTTGTTGCCGGTGGTCTTTTGATGGCGGTTAATAACATCTTCAAGTCTCCGGATTTATTCGGACCTAAATCGTTGGTTGAACAGTTCCCACAAGTTTCTGGTATTTCTCAGATGTTGACGGTTCTGTCGGATGCTCCGTTCATCTATATGCCGGTTCTCCTTGGTATTTCTACTGCTAAACGTTTTGGTGGAAATCAATATCTCGGTGCTGCTCTTGGTTTGATGATGTGCTCTCAAGAGCTGCAAGAGGTGGTAGCTAAGGCTGCTGGGTTCTCGCTTGATTGGAATTTCTTCGGTTGGACTCTCGAAGCTCATCAGTATACCTCTCAAGTTATTCCAGCCATTATTGCTGTTTGGGTGATGTGTGTGGTTGAAAAATGGTTCCATAAGCATCTCCATTCAGCGGTTGATTTTACCTTTACACCGCTCTTTACAATGATTATCACTGGATTCTTGACCTTCGCACTCATTGGTCCAGTCTTTGGTCAAGTCTCTGACTGGGTAGCTACTGGATTGGTATGGCTGTACGACACACTCGGTTTCATCGGTATGGGAATCTTTGGTGCCTTCTATACGCCAATCGTAGTTACAGGTCTTCACCAATCATTCCCAGCCTTTGAAACAATTCTTTTGAATTCTTGGAAAGACGGTCAAGGTTCAGGAGACTTTATCTTCGTTGTTGCTTCTATGGCCAATATGGCACAGGCAGCAGCAGCCTTTGCAGTCTTTGCGTTGACTAAAAATTCTAAGACAAAAGGTCTATCAAGTTCGGCTGGTGTTTCAGCTCTCCTTGGTATCACTGAGCCTGCTGTTTTCGGGGTAAACTTGAAATATCGTTTCCCATTCTTCTGTGCCCTTGTCGGTTCGGCTATTTCAGCAGCGATTGCAGGTCTCTTCAAGGTTATTGCTGTATCCCTTGGTTCAGCAGGTATCCTTGGTTTGATCTCTATTCAGGCTAAATCAATTCCATTCTACTTGATTGCTGAAGTTATCTCATTTGTAATTGCTTTTAGCATCACTTATTACTATGGTAAGACAAAAGCAGCTGATGTCTTTGCAGCTGAAGCAGCAGTAGCAGAGGCTGAAGCAGAAACTGAGTCAGCTCCAGAAACGACTGAAATTCAAGCAACAGCTCCAGTTGTTAAAGCTGAAACAATCACTGTACCAATTGATGGTCAAGCTGTTGATTTGGCTTCGGTTTCTGACCCTGTCTTCTCATCAGGTGCCATGGGACAAGGTATTGCTATTAAACCAAGTGGTAATACAGTTGTTGCGCCAGTTGATGGTATCGTTCAAATCGCTTTTGAAACAGGTCATGCCTATGGTCTCAAATCGGACAATGGTGCTGAAGTGCTTATCCATATCGGTATTGATACTGTTTCAATGGATGGCAAAGGCTTTGATCAAAAAGTAAAAGCTAATCAAAAAGTTAAAAAAGGTGATGTTCTCGGAACCTTTGATTCTGCAGCTATCACTGATGCAGGACTTGATGATACAACTATGGTTATTGTAACTAATACGGCTGACTACAGCCAAGTAACCCCTCTTGCTTCAGGAACCGTTGCTTCAGGCGCTGACTTAATTGAAGTGAAATAAATTTCCTAGCAGAGTTGGTATGAATAAGTCAAAAGGAGACTGGGACAAAAGTTCTGGCCTCCTTTTAAAAGTTCATTGTTTCGTAAAATTGGAAGATAATTTTGGAATTCTAATTGATTTATGCCCTCGATTTTTTTATAATGGAAACATAATGAAAGCGTATGTAAAAAAGGAGACGGTATGGCAAAATTGTATGGAAGTTTGGAAGCAGGCGGGACAAAGTTTGTCTGTGCAGTTGGTGATGAAAATTTTCAAATTGTTGAAAAGATCCAATTCCCAACAACAAGCCCTTATGAAACTATTGATAAGACGGTAGAGTTTTTCAAGAAATTTGAAGACCAGCTACAGGGAGTTGCTATTGGTTCATTCGGTCCGGTTGATATTGATGAAAATTCGGAGACCTATGGTTATATTACCAGCACCCCTAAACCTAATTGGTCAAACGTAGACCTGGTTGGCTTGATTTCTAAAGAATTTAAGTTGCCTTTCTATTTCACAACAGATGTTAATTCTTCTGCCTATGGGGAAGCCATAATGCGCAAGGGCGTAGAGAATCTAGTTTATTATACCATCGGTACAGGTATCGGAGCAGGAACTATTCAGCGTGCAGACTTTGTCGGTGGCGTTGGTCATACAGAGGCCGGGCATGTTTATGTTGCTCCTCATCCAAGTGATGTGGCGAATGATTTTCATGGGACTTGCCCATTTCATCGTGGCTGTTTGGAAGGTTTGGCAGCTGGACCATCACTTGAAGCCCGTACAGGCATCCGCGGTGAGTTAATTGATCAGCATTCTGAAGTTTGGGATATTCAGGCTTACTACATTGCTCAAGCTGCTGTACAAGCAACCTTACTTTATCGGCCAGAGGTGATTGTCTTTGGCGGTGGTGTTATGGCTCAGGAACACATGCTTAGACGTGTTCGTGAAAAGTTCGCAGCCCTGCTCAATGATTATATTCCAGTGCCAGACGTCTCAGAATATATTGTAACGCCAGCAGTATCTGATAATGGTTCAGCTACGCTGGGAAATTTTGCATTAGCTAAAAAAGCAGCAGAACGTCTTAGTGAATAATATAAAGCCAGTGAAGGAAAGCAACTTTTCCCTGCTGGCTTTTTTTCCACAACCAAAAGTGATAAAATGACAGTAAATAAATCAAGGAGTGAAGTCATGGCAGAACCACTATTTTTAAAGGCAACAATGCACGATAAAATCTGGGGAGGAACTCGTTTGCGTGAGGAATACGGTTATGATATTCCGACAGAAACAACAGGGGAGTACTGGGCAATTTCTGCCCATCCTCACGGTGTATCAACAGTGGAAAATGGTTCTTTTGCTGGTTTTGGATTAGATAGACTCTATCAAGAGCATCCGGAACTTTTTGGCTATCCTAACAGTACAGTTTTTCCTCTGTTGACGAAGATTTTAGATGCTAACGATTGGTTGAGTGTTCAGGTTCACCCTGATGATGCTTATGCTCGGAAGCACGAGGGTGAGTTGGGAAAAACCGAATGTTGGTATATTCTAGCAGCTGAACGAGGAGCGGAGATCATCTATGGCCATACCGCTAAGAGCCGTCAAGAATTGACTGAATTGATTGAAGCAGGTAACTGGGATCAACTGCTCACCAGAGTTCCAGTTAAGGCTGGTGATTTTTTCTATGTCCCAAGTGGGACTATGCACGCTATTGGTAAGGGGATTATGGTTTTAGAAACGCAACAATCCAGTGATACCACCTATAGGGTCTATGATTTTGATCGCAAGGATGCTGAAGGGAAATTACGTCCTCTCCATTTCCAACAGTCCATTGATGTGATGACGATAGGAAAACCACAGAATTCACATCCTGATAGACTAGCAGCGGATGATTTGACGGTTACTTTCTTGGTAGCTAATGACTTTTTCACTGTTTACAAGTGGGAAATTGATGGGACTGCTGATATGAGGCGCCTTGCGCCTTACTATCTGCTCAGTGTTATTGATGGAAAAGGTAATATTGTAGTGGATGGGCAAGATTATCAGCTCCAAAAGGGGCAGCATTTTATCCTACCCTATACAGTCGACTCTTGGAAGATCTCGGGTCAATTAGAGCTGATTGTCAGCCATATTAGTTAAGAAACTGTTAAAAGCGTTTGGGACTGTTCCCAAGCGCTTTTAATTACATCTGTTGACTAAGTCTGAGGAACGTAGGCAATCGCCCGAACTGGGGAACCGGTCGCTTTTTCCCAGTTCGGATAAGAAATGGAAATGATACTTCCAGTCGCTGGGAGCCGGTCGAGATTAGCTAAGACTTCCAACTGATAAATCCCCTGATCTAATAAGTAATATTCTTCAATAAGTGCACCGTTTTTAGCGGCAGCTTTCCCACTATCTGTATCCAAGGTTTCATGACCGATAGCTTTGACCTGACGTTGATGGATGAGAAACTCCAGAGCCTCGTGAGACCAACCAGGTGTGTGTTGCACACCATCACTGTCTAAATTTCTAAAAGCTTCTTGACTGGGCCAACGTTTGTGCCAGTCACTGCGAAAAACGACAAAGCTGCCCTCGGCAATTTCACCATACTCTTCTTCAAAGGCTAGAATATCAGCCTTACTCAGTTCGTAGTCAGGATTTTCAGCGACAGCCTGTGATTTATCAATGACATAAAGAGGAAGCAGTAAGTCTTCTAAAGCAATTTCATCCAACCAAGCTGCCTTGTCCACAAAATGAATGGGGGCATCAATATGTGTACCGTATTGTCCAACAACTGTGAACTGTTGTACATGAAAACCATCCTTGAGAGTGAAAATATCCTTTTTCTCCAGACTAGGAAGGGCTGGAAAATGAGGACTAGTCTCATTTATTTTATGACTGAGATTGACTAGCTTAGCTTTTTTGAAGGTTTGATAAGCATCTAATAAAGTCATGGGGAATCCTCCTTGGTAATACTAATGAATACCCCTATTCTAACGCAAAAGAAATCCCTTGCCTAATATTTATTAGAAAGATATTTGTATAGATAATAACTATAACAAACCTTGTACCTCTACCCTAAATAAACTAATACTTAATAACTTTTTTACTGTAATATGGATGATAATTACTGCTGGAGTTAAAGCATTGATAAATTCTTGAAGCCCTAGTTGTTTCATGATATAATAAAGCGATATAGACTATCGAAAGGAAAAGAGATGGCAAATATATTACGCAAAGTCATTGAAAATGACAGAGGCGAACTCAGAAGATTAGAAAAAATTGCTAAGAAGGTTGAATCTTATGCGGACGATATGGACGTATTATCTGATTCAGAACTTCAAAATAAGACCGAAGAATTTAAAGAACGTTATAAAGATGGAGAGACTCTGGATCAACTTTTACCAGAAGCTTTTGCGGTTGTCCGTGAAGGAGCAAAGCGTGTTCTAGGACTCTATCCCTACCGTGTGCAGATTATGGGGGGGATTGTCCTTCATAATGGGGATGTTCCAGAGATGCGTACTGGTGAGGGTAAAACTTTGACGGCGACTATGCCTGTTTATCTGAATGCACTTGCTGGTGAAGGGGTCCATGTTATCACAGTCAATGAATACCTATCTGCACGTGATGCGACCGAGATGGGTGAATTGTACAGCTGGCTTGGCTTATCGGTAGGAATCAACCTTTCGTCCAAATCTCCTGCTGAAAAGCGGGAAGCTTATAACAGTGATATCACTTATTCAACTAACTCAGAGGTTGGCTTTGACTATCTTCGTGACAATATGGTTGTTCGTAAAGAAGATATGGTTCAGCGTCCATTGAGCTACGCCTTGGTCGATGAAGTTGACTCAGTTCTGATTGATGAAGCGAGAACTCCCTTAATTGTATCGGGGCCTGTAAGTTCTGAAACCAGCGCACTCTACAGCCGGACAGACAAATTTGTTAAAACTTTGGAATCTGTTGACTATGCTATTGATGTGCCTTCCAAAACTATCGGTCTGATGGATTCTGGAATTGATAAGGCAGAGGAATTTTTTAATTTGGAAAACCTCTATGATATCGAAAATGTAGCCCTGACCCACTATATTGATAATGCGTTGCGTGCTAATTATATCATGACTTTAAATATGGATTATGTGGTCAGTGAAGGCGAGATCTTAATTGTCGATCAATTTACTGGTCGTACTATGGAGGGTCGTCGCTTTTCTGATGGTCTCCATCAAGCGATTGAGGCCAAAGAAGGTGTCCCAATCCAGGATGAATCTAAGACCTCGGCTTCCATTACCTACCAAAATATGTTCCGTATGTACAAGAAGTTGTCGGGGATGACTGGTACTGGTAAGACTGAGGAAGAAGAATTCCGCGAAATTTACAATATGCGTGTTATTCCAATCCCTACTAATCGTCCGGTTCAGCGGATCGACCATCCGGATCTCCTTTTTGCGACAACAGAAGCCAAGTTCAAGGCTGTTGTTGAAGATATCAAAGAGCGTCATGAAAAAGGTCAGCCAGTTCTGGTTGGTACGGTAGCGGTTGAAACCTCAGATTTGATTTCTAAGAAACTGCAAAAAGCAGGGATCCCACATGAAGTTCTGAATGCTAAGAACCACGCCAAAGAAGCACAAATCATTATGAATGCTGGTCAACGCGGGGCTGTTACGATTGCGACCAATATGGCTGGTCGTGGTACAGATATCAAACTCGGTAAGGGCGTGCTGGAGCTCGGTGGTCTTTGTGTTATCGGTACAGAGCGCCATGAGAGTCGCCGAATTGATAATCAGTTGCGTGGACGTTCAGGACGTCAGGGGGATGAAGGAGAATCTCAATTTTATCTTTCCTTTGAAGATGACCTGATGCGCCGTTTTGGCTCAGATCGAGTAAAATTCTTTTTGGAGCGCTTGTCGCCAGAGGATGAAGATGTCGTCATCAAATCACGGATGCTGACTAATCAAGTAGAGTCCGCACAAAAACGTGTTGAAGGTAACAACTACGATATCCGCAAACAAGTCCTTCAATACGATGATGTTATGCGTGAACAGCGTGAAATTATCTATGCCGAACGTAATGATGTCATTACGGCTGAGCGTGATCTTGGTCCAGAAATTAAGGCGATGATTAAGCGTACTATTGATCGTTCCATTGATGGTCACAGTCGTAATGCTGATGTGGATGAGGCCTTGGAAACTATTCTCAACTTTGTTCATACCAATATTTTGCCAGAAGATTCCATCACCATGGATGATTTGGATGAATGGACTTATGAAGAGATGAAAGAAGAGCTCTACGAGCGTGCTCTTGATGTTTATGAGGCCCAAATTGCTAAATTGCCAGATCAAGATTCGATTATCGAATTCCAAAAGGTTTTGATTTTGCGAGTAGTTGATAGTAAGTGGACCGATCATATTGATGCTCTTGATCAGTTGCGTAATGCTGTCGGTCTGCGTGGCTATGCACAAAATAATCCGATCGTGGAATACCAATCAGAGAGTTTCCGCATGTTCAATGATATGATTGGAGCCATTGAGTTTGATGTGACCCGTCTGATGATGAAGGCACAGATCCATCAGCAAGAACGTGAAAAAACAACTGTTCAGGCTCATACAACAGCTGCGGCTAATATCGCTGCTAAGCATCCCGGTCAAGTGGTGGATGACAAGAACCTTGATTTTACCAATGTTAAACGCAATGCCCCATGCCCTTGTGGTTCAGGCAAGAAGTTTAAGAATTGCCATGGTCGTCGCGCAGTTTAAAGCTGATTAAATATTCTGAAAGTAGATTGAAATAACGAGAGAAAATGATATAATGTAAAAAGTTATATCATTTTTATTTTGAGAGGTTAGAAGATGGCATTTATACCAGCGAGTGACAAAATTGATGTCGACAAAGTACGTCAGTTATCTAAATTAACAGGAGCTACCTTAGAGCGAAAAGAAGCTAGGGATAAGGAGCTCGAGGCGATTATTAAGGGAGAAGATGACCGCCTTCTTTTAGTTATTGGCCCTTGTTCTTCTGATAATGAAGAAGCTGTTCTGGACTATGCCCATCGTTTAGCCGCTTTACAAAAAGAAGTCAGAGATCGTGTCTTTATGGTGATGCGTGTTTACACAGCTAAGCCTCGAACTAATGGTGATGGCTATAAAGGTTTGGTCCATCAGCCTGATACACAAGATCAACCAAATTTGATTAATGGGATCAAGGCCGTTCGTAATCTTCACTACCGTGTCATCACAGAGACTGGTTTGACGACAGCTGATGAAATGCTTTATCCCGAAAACCTATCTCTGGTTGATGATCTTGTTTCTTACATCGCTATTGGCGCTCGTTCGGTAGAGAATCAGCAGCACCGCTTTGTAGCTTCAGGAATTGATGTGCCGACAGGGATGAAAAATCCGACATCAGGTAACCTCAATATTATGTTCAATGCCATTTACGCGGCTCAAACTGAGCAGAATTTCCTTTACAATGGTCAGGAAGTTAAAACATCAGGCAATCCTCTGGCTCATGCTATTCTTCGTGGGGGTGTCAATGAATATGGTAAGAACATTCCAAATTACTATTATGATAATTTGCTTGATACAATTGATCAGTATGAAAAAATGGGTTTGGAAAATCCTTTCATCATGATTGATACTAATCATGATAACTCAGGTAAGCAGTACTTAGAGCAGGTTCGCATTGTGCGTCAGACACTGATTAACCGCGACTGGAATGAAAAAATTGACAAGTATGCTCGTGGTTTTATGATTGAGTCTTATCTGGAAGATGGTCGTCAAGATCAACCAGAGGTCTTTGGCAAATCAATTACTGATCCATGCCTCGGCTGGGATAATACCGAACAACTTGTTCATGAAATTTATGAAACACTAGGAAAATAATATGGGAATACACCAAAAAAGTGAAAAAATCAATGTTGCAGAGGTTAAGCAACTCTCAAAATTAGAGGGAGAAGCCCTTGCTAAAAAAGAAGCGCGTGATAAAGAGCTGGAGGCTATTATCAAAGGGGAAGATGACCGTACGCTTTTAGTTATTGGTCCTTGTTCTTCTGATAATGAAGAGGCTGTCTTGGAGTATGCACGACGTTTATCGGCTTTACAAGAAGAAGTGAAAGACAAGGTTTTTATGGTGATGCGTGTTTACACAGCTAAGCCTCGTACTAATGGTGATGGCTATAAGGGGCTGATTCACCAACCGGATACTTCTAAAGTACCAGATTTGATCAATGGAATTGCAGCGGTTCGTAATCTGCACTACCGTGTCATCACAGAGACTGGCTTGACAACAGCTGATGAAATGCTTTATCCTTCAAACCTACCCTTGGTATCTGATTTAGTCTCTTACCATGCTATTGGCGCTCGTTCTGTTGAGGATCAGGAACACCGTTTTGTAGCGTCTGGTATTGATGTGCCGACAGGGATGAAAAATCCGACATCAGGTAATCTCAACATTATGTTCAACGCCATCTATGCAGCTCAGAATGAACAAAATTTCATCTATCACGATGCTGAGGTGGAAACCGATGGGAATCCGCTAGCTCATGCCATCTTGCGTGGTGCAACCAATGAGCATGGTGAAAATGAGCCTAATTTCTACTATGATATCCTTATCAAGGCAATTGAGCAGTATGAAAAAATGGGCTTGGTAAATCCTTTCATTCTAATTGACACTAATCATGATAATTCTGGTAAAAATTATCTGGATCAAATTCGTATTGTACGCCAAACTTTGATTAACCGTGACTGGAATGAAAAAATTGACAAGTATGCTCGTGGCTTTATGATTGAATCCTATCTGGAAGATGGTCGTCAAGATCAACCAGAAGTCTTTGGCAAATCAATTACTGATCCGTGTCTAGGATGGGATAAAACTGAAAAACTTATCCGTGAAATTTATCAAACTTTAAAGTAGAGACTCTTGTGAGGATTTATGGAATTAAGGAGTATTAAGAGAGAGTAGAACAGAACCTAAAAAATCAAAAATTTTTGGTTCGTTTTGTCGCTTTCTTATTTTCAAGCTCCAGCTTTAAACAGTCTCCCAACCGTTTGAACCTTCGAAAAGTTTGATAGCTCACAAGTTCCAGTGAAACCAGCCTGCAGTAGTTGATTGAGGTTAAAGCCTCTAATCAACTGTACAGAAAGGGAAGGCTAAGTTGATAAATTAACAAGTGTCTCTCCCAACTACTGCGCTTTGCTGGTAAATTATAAAATTAATAAACTGGGATAAAAGTGCCCAGTTTATTAATTCGGAAAGGAAGGCAGCATGATTATCGGCCATGGTATCGATCTGCAAGAGATTTCTAAAATAGAAGCAGCTTATATTAAAAATTCTGCCTTCGCTAAGAAGGTTTTGACTGATTTGGAATATCAGCGTTTCACTGCTCTGCAAGGAAAGCGTCAAATGGAGTATTTAGCCGGTCGCTGGTCTGCCAAAGAGGCTTTTGCTAAGGCTCTGGGGACTGGGATTGGCAAGTTGCGTTTTCATGATATTGAAATTGCAACCAGTGAAAAAGGTGCGCCAATCATCAGTAGTTCAGCCTTTTCTGGCCGCAGTCATGTTTCTATTTCACACAGTGCTAATTTTGTTCAGGCCAGTGTCATCTTGGAAGAATGAGAGGTTGCTAAAATGATTTCAAGTTTGCATCGCCCAACCTTAGCTAAGGTTGATTTATCTGCTATTTCATCTAATATTGAACAAATTCAAGCTCATCTCGCGCAAGGAGTGATGACTTATGCGGTTGTTAAGGCAAATGCTTATGGTCACGGTGCGGTTGCAGTATCTAGTCATGTTCAGCCTATCGTTGATGGTTTTTGTGTTTCCAATATTGATGAGGGGATCGAGCTACGTCAGTCTGGGATTCGTAAACCCATCTTGGTGCTTGGTGTTGTTTTACCTAATGAAGTCTCTTTGGCACGCGATTATCGTTTAACCTTAACAGTTGCTAGTCTCGATTGGTTGGCAAAGGCTCAAGGTCAGGGACTGGATCTGTCCAATCTGACGGTCCATATTAAGATTGATTCTGGCATGGGGCGGATTGGGGTGCGCAGTTCAGCTCAAGCTAATCAGTTGATTGCTGGTTTACGAGCAGCTGGCGCTTATGTTCAGGGAATTTTCACCCACTTTGCAACGGCAGATGAAGCTGATGACCATAAATTTCAAGAACAATTAGCATTCTTTCAAAATCTTCTGGCTGAATTAGATGATTGTCCAGAAATTGTACATGCTAGCAATTCGGCAACCAGTCTGTGGCATAGTGATGGCATCTTCAATGCGGTTAGATTAGGAATTGTTATCTATGGTCTTAACCCTAGCGGCCAAGTCTTGGAACTTCCTTATACTGTTCAGCCTGCTCTGAGTCTTGAATCAGCTCTTATTCATGTTAAACGGCTCCCAGCAGGAAATGATATTGGTTATGGTGCTACTTATACTTCAGCTGAAGACGAGTGGATTGGAACCTTACCAATCGGTTATGCTGACGGCTGGACCCGTGATATGCAGGGCTTTGAAGTGTTGGTTAATGGACAGAGATGCCCAATTGTTGGGCGTGTTTCCATGGATCAGATTACCATCAAGCTCAATCAAGCCTATCCTTTGGGAACTAAGGTGACTCTGATTGGAGAAAATGGGGATTCCAGTATTTCGGCGACAGACGTTGCTGAAAAGCGTAGGACTATCAACTATGAGGTGCTCTGTCTTCTCAGTGATCGTATCCCTCGTGAATATGAATAAAAATCAAGAGCTCTACCCCGTGCTAAATTTGGGCTCATGTCAACTGTAGTGAGTGACTTATAACTAAACATGAGAGAGTCAGACTGATTCTCTCTTTTGTAATATTTAAAGTGATAAGAATTTTAGTTTTAAAGTTTCCAAAGTCAAAAGCTTGGGGGTTGATGTCTGATGAGTTTGTTGGTAGCTTCCAATTAGCGTTAGAATAAGGCAATTCAAGGGTGTTGGTGATATCAGTTCTGTACTTTCTGAAAGTTTCAAAAACTGTTTTGAAAGTAGTGTTGACAGTTGATCTTGGAGGCCGCTATGTGGACGCTGCCCATCCTAGGGGAGTGGACCGCAGTGCTCAAGAGCTTCCTAAGGCGAGTCCTAAGATGGACACACCGGAAGGGAAAGCTGGGGAGATTAGCAGTGCCTATACTCCTGAAGCTGTTTCCCTTAAAAACGGTGAAGTTGCTTATCAATCCGCATCTCTCTCTAATGGTGAACCTATATTGGTTCGTTCTCCAGAATTTCTTGACAACTCTGGTCAGATCAAATGGCCGCTTGCGGACGGTTTTGTGACAGACAGTGCTGGCAACCCCATCACAGAACCAGCCAATCTGAAAGCTGGGCAGATGATTGACAGGTATGGTAATCCTTATGGTCGCTTTACTAGTCCACTTGAAGACGGGGAAATGCTTCGGTATGAGACTCGAGGCTTGCCCTATCCAGAGGGTTATCAACCTTATCATAAGTATGAGGTGGTTAAGGATATTACAAAGGAAAATATAGTAAAATTATATAATCAGTCTTCAAAAATTATACAAGATAAAGTATCTGTAGAAATGAAAAAATGGAATTTATCTTTTGACGATTTAGCAAATGTTCGTAAAGGGGAAATTGCTAAGGTATTCGGACAAGGAGGCGGAACTCAGATACAGTTTGGAACGAGTGTTAGTGTTTATGAGCTGCTTGGTTTATTAAAGGAGGTTGTGTAAATGGACGAAAAAAATGTTTTAAAATGGAAAAATGATATTGAACAAGAAATCAAAAAACGTAATTTTGATAGTTTACATTATGTCCTATTTGATGAAACCAAACGACTTCCTTGGGCATTTCATCTTTACCAGAAAAATGGAAAATTTTATGTTGATGGGAGAGATGATAGGTCGTATATAATTGGGCATAGTAAAGAGTATGATGATTTTGAAAGTGCAAAACAGGATTTTTTTGAAAAATTAGAACTTGTTATAGAATCTAATAAACTGAATATACAGTTAGGATTACCTTCAGAATATCCATCCCCACTATGGGATAAGACAGATGATTGAGATTGAATTATGAAGACAGCGGTAGAAGCTGATATTCAAGCACAGAAACTTGGCTTCCTTTTTATATGATTTGTTGGTTCAAAAGGTAGACTAATATGATACAATAAGCTCAGGCTAAGGTCTGAGCTTATTTTTATAGGGTCTATGAGACGCGGGTTAAGGTCATGAGACAATTGGTTCCAGTGTTTCTATTTATGAGGATTTAGGCCTGTAAGTTAGTCAACATTCGTCCTCTAAAATATGTCATTAACAAATTCAAAGATTATAGATATCAACCAGACCTTTCAACGATTTTAGAAGTCTTTGAGAGGGTCTGGGGTATGGACTGACTAAAAGAATACACGACCGAACACCCAGATGATTAAGATAAATCATAAGACGACTTCCAGTTTGGAAGTCGCTTTTTGATATTCTTATCTATATCTTGTAGTTGGTATAAACTGGTATGTAGTTTTCCTGTTTTAATGAACATGGCCATTGGAACGGAAAAACAAGAATCAATTTTAATCCTGAATCTGAGGAATATGAAGTGTATTCTACAATAAATAGGGTGAATAAGGGAAGGATTGATGCACGCTGGCAGTCGCATTCGCCCCATCAGTCGATGGCTGTGGCCTTGGGCTTGCGCGGCAGTGACGATTATGTTATGCTGGATTTGCATGAGCGCTCGCACGGCCCGCACGGC
>NZ_JBHSAC010000036.1:0-10117 GCF_042649885.1 Streptococcus dentapri
ATTGAGAATCGAACAAATCATACTGGCTTATAATTTGAGATATTTTGAAATTAACTAGCACCACGAGTTATTATTTCTATTTTTTAGAGCTTTTAAATAGTATTTCTATTGCTCTGGGATTCCCTACTAATCCAATTGTTAATAATTTACCTACTGATTCTTTTATACACCACAAAATAGTACAATTATGCTCAAATGTTTCTTGATTAAGAATTTTGGCTATGCAATCTAATTCTCTTGAAGTAAAACAATATTTTAAAAATTCATTTGAAATATGATCAAATATTTTTTCAATGTCTATGCCAATATTATCGCCATTTTTACATACCTCTACTGCTACTAGAGGATATGAATAGGATATACTTACACAAATATCAGTTAACTTATTATTATAAAGAAGAATGGGACGCCCCGTATCACCCCTATCATTAATAATTTCTAAATGGCTTAGAAGAGTATCACTAGAAAAATCTTCTTCTAAAATCTTTTTAATCATATATCGTGATAAAATTTTTAAATTTTTCTTAGACGGTATTATCACTCTGTTTATTTTTTAAGTTCCCTGCGTGATAAATCGATTTTAATTCTGTTAAGTTGAAGATCAGTATAATCAAGATAGGCGCTATTTTACAATATGTTTTATCTGAAACACCTTCATTATCATCGTAATTATCATTAATATTCCAGACATTATTAGTTACTTCTCTAGTGCCTTATGTTCCCTTTTGAATATTTCGCCAAAAAGTTTGTATAGTGTCAGAATTTGGTGGATAAAGAAGCCCATATCCAGTAATAGCAATAGGTTTGTACATAATAAATTCCTCCTTATGAATATTGAGTGAATTGGATTAACTTAATTCTAAAAAAATTAAAGTTAAACGGATTAACTTAATTCTAAAAAATAAAGCTAAGCGCATTATATCACAATTTTGAATTTTATAAAATAAAAATTTTGCCAGTCTTATGATATATAATTACGATAAACATAACTCGGGGTGCTAGATAAACTCAAAATAACTTAAATTGTAAACTAATACTATTTGTTCAAGCCTTAACTGTAGTCCAGTTGGAAATTTCATTAATTGGCGCCACCTCATATAAATATTTGGAAGAAAAGAGCAAAACTTTTCTCAATCGCCCTGTTTCATTATACCCAACTATTTTTCGTCTCCGCTTTTCTTTAGTGTAGAACACTTTATAGATTCTGTCTAGTTTAGTGTAACCGATTCATAATACGAACTTCCTGAAATTTTATATCTACACAGTCAAAGTATCATAAACCGTATAATATGTAGTAATTAATATTCTCATTTTTAAAATCATCAAAAATATATTTATACCACTTGATAAATTCAGAAATGTCTAATCTAAAAAATTCATCTATAACCGTCATTTTTCGTTCGGAGTCCTTCTTCCGAATCCTGAAAATAGCAAAAGTAATTATACGTACGATTTTTAATATTCGATAGAACATTTTCAGCAGTAGCATCTAACAAGAATATTTTTTTAATAATTTCACTTGAAACTTGTTCCTGAATATTAGCAATTTCATTAATACATTCAACAATTGTCAATATTGAAAGGTTAATTGCTCTCAAACTACTGACAAACTGTTTCATCTTTTTTCGAATGTTAGTGTTGATTAGAGGATCATAAATCATCAAACCCACGCCCCGCTCGCCAAAACAGCACCCGAAAAAATACCTACTCAGAATCTCGAATCTGCATGACGATATTGCCCTGACTAGCCTCTGTCAGACTATTGGTTAAAATGATTTCTTAACTGCATGTGACAAGACCTCCTTACAACAAGGGTAAAATAAGAGTCGCCCAGAGCCAGCTGATTGGCATAACCAAAACCATAGCTGGAATCATATCAGCTGTGGGAAACATCTTCACCTGAATAATCCGAAAACCTGTCGCCACCATTAGAAAACCACCGCAGGCTGTAAAATCACCAATCATTTCCGGATTGGTTAGGGGGACAATAATGCCCGCCAAGGCATAGAGGCAAGTAAAGATGATAAATTGTGGCAGGGCAATAGCTGCTACTACATAGCCTAAATTACAAGCAAAGATAGCCGCCGTAAAGAAATCCAAAATAGACTTGGAAATCAAAATACTGGCATCACCAGTCATCCCGTTGACCAAACTGCCATAGATACCCGTCCCACTAGCACAAAAAAGGACGATTACTGTTACCAAATCGGCTAGGAACTGCTCCTTAGACAAATCTGAATTAGACGGAAAAATCTTAGACATCCCTTTTTCCATAAGGAGGCTACCCTTATTAATCCATTTATCAAGATTAAGGAATAGACCGACAGTCGTTCCTAAAACAACGGCGAAAACCACGGCTGACATATAAGACATTTTGGTGATTGAAATGATCCCCATTCCCATAGAACAGACACCAAAAATCATATTCATTTTAACTTTAAAATCATCATCCAAATGATGGCCGAAAAGACCGCCAAGCAAACTACCAAGAATAATTGATAGGCTATTGATAACGACGCCTAGAGGCATAAAAGCACCACTTTCATTCATATAAATTATTCTTATTGTAGCATGGTTAAAGATAAAAATAAAGACGAGATTAGGATGGAACCATTCTTATCATCTTTAGATTATAAACTACAAGTATTTCTTACTACTCTTCAAAAACGCTGATATATATAATTTTCTTCTCTGGCATCAGTAAAACCTCTAGGCGATTGATTAGACTAGCTAACCAAGTGAAGGCTAAAACAAAGGCTGACATTTCAAAAGCTGTCAGCGATAAATAATGCACGACTCGGAAGGCTGTAGCAAGAAAAACAAGGCTGGCACCAATGACATAGGACATAATGAGAAAATCACGGGTAATGTTTGGCAATAACCAGCGCACACCAAACACCAGAATAATGATAATATAAACCAAATAGTTGGAGACGTCTATATGAATAGCATGTGAATTGATATTGTTTGGAAAATAGCCTACTGCTGCTAAATCAAGAGACAGGAGACTCAGCAAAATTCTTAAAATTAAGAGCCGCCATGATTTACCGTATCGTTGCCTCAAGGCAACAAAAAGATAATCTACCAAAGCGAGCAAAATAAAACCCGATAAAATCAAGGTTAGATTAAATCCCCAGCTGGCACTGGCATCATCTGTCCCTAAAAAACTGAGATTAGTCTGCCACCATTGGCGCGATCCATTAGCTGCCATCGAAATTAAGACCCCGCTTGAAATAATAACTGTAAACAAACTGGTTAGCCAGCTAGCTCTTATTTGTTTTGCTAGCTGGCTGGCTAAAAAAATAAAAGCATAGGTCATGACAGCAAAAATAATTGTTGATGTGATACGATCAAAGGACGCACTATTGAAAACTTGCCCCAAAAGCCAAGAAAATCCCAGTAAGACCGTGAGCATAATCGCTATAAAAGATGCTAAGATAATAGGAAACATACGCCAAAAAACACGACCGTCAAATTCACCTAAAAAGAGCTTGCGATTGAGGACAAAATGAATACTAAAAAAGATAACTCCCAACAATCCGGCAAGAACAAGCACAAAGAACATGATGGAATAATCTCCCGTTAAATTAACCTGATTGACTCCTTCCACAGTCGTGATGAGGTAGAAAAAGAGAGCCGCTAAACCTGTTGTTAGAAAAAAAGTCCAACTAGGCAACTCATGCGCTTCTTTCACTTCTCGTCTTTCTATCAGCAAACGCTTCGTATCTAATATGGCTGGAAGTTGCTGTCCATCCTGTATTGACAACTGATCCACCACTTCTTTGGGTGGGCTGATATTGATTTTCTTTTCTGACAATGAAGTCTCACTTTCTAAATTTATCATGGAAAAAGAGATTTAAAAACTAGAAAAAACCTATCAGGTTCACTTCCTGCTAGGTTTTTATCGCTACATTTGTTTTAGAGCAACATAGATAAAGCGGCCACCTTCATAAATGAGATAGACTGCAAGAATGTAAATAATGGTTAAACTAGCTAGTAAGGGGTTACGGATTAAAATAATAGCTAAGATAAGCTTAACAATACCTGCCAAGGTCAAGAAATTGTTAGAAAAAGGAATTAATTTACGCACTCGGAAAGCTTCTGTTAGACTAACAATCGCTACAAAAAACATGGTCCATCCCAGCGCTGTCGGAATTAAAATAGGCAGATTAACATAACCACGAATCAACATAAAGCAGGCAAATAAGAAAGAGATAACCGCAAAAAATAAAACATAACCGCGATGAAATTCCTTATCATTTTGGAAATAAAATACGAGATTTGAGATCGTTCCGACAAAGAAGCTTAGTGCCAAAAGCCAACTTAAAGAGACAAGGTTGGCTACTGGATTTAAGGCAAAGAAAAGCCCGACAGCAACATAAAGAACGCCTGTTAACAATATGAACCATTTACTGGATTTTGTCGTCATAATAATTCTCCTTTAAGGAAGTAGTATGAATAAAAACAGACTATTAATATTCTCAGTCAATTTATTTAACAAATTTTCTAAGCCCTATTATTTCTGTTTCGATGGTAGTAAGTCATTTGAATCATTTCATGACCATTCATTAACTATTTTATAACAAAAATCTTTTAATTGCTATAGCAATTAAATTGTTAGATCATGTTAACTCATTGCCTTCAATTCTAGCACCATATCGCGGATTTGAGCAGCCAGCTCAAAGTCAAGCAGCTCGGCTGCTTCCTGCATTTCTTTTTGGAGTTTCTTGACGGTTTCTTGACGCTCTTTTTTAGACATAGTAGAAACATCTATTTCTTCAATCACTTGGCCTTCATCATTAGTCTTGGTAATGGCAATCAAATCACGGATTTCTTTCTTAATGGTCTGTGGAACAATACCGCGTTCTTCATTGTAAGCCATCTGAATTTCGCGGCGCCGCGCCGTCTCATCCATGGCTTTACGCATAGAATCCGTCACACTATCTGCATACATGATAACATGCCCCTCACTATTACGAGCTGCCCGACCAATGGTTTGAATCAGACCACGCTCATTGCGCAAGAAGCCTTCCTTATCTGCATCTAAAATAGCAATCAAACTGACCTCGGGAACATCGATTCCTTCGCGCAAGAGATTGATTCCAATCAAGACATCGAAAACACCTAAACGCAAATCACGGATAATTTCTGTCCGCTCCAAAGTCTTAATATCCGAGTGCATGTACTTGACCTTGACCCCCATCTCTTTTAGGTAATCGGTCAAATCCTCGGCCATTTTCTTGGTCAGAGTGGTGATAAAGGTGCGCTCACCCTTATCAACACGCGCATGGATTTCACCCAAAAGGTCATCCATTTGTCCCATGGTTGGACGCACTTCAACTTCTGGATCTAAAAGACCGGTCGGACGGATAATTTGCTCAATAACCGTATCGGTTTGCTCTCTTTCATAGTCACCAGGTGTTGCTGACACATAAACGATCTGATGAACATGGCTTTCAAATTCCTCCCTCCGCAAGGGACGGTTATCCAAAGCGCTTGGCAGACGAAAACCATAATTGACCAACATTTCCTTGCGGGAGCGGTCACCATTATACATCCCCTTAATCTGCCCCATAGTCATATGGCTTTCATCAATCATAATGAGGAAATCTTCAGGGAAAAAGTCCAGCAAAGTATAAGGGGGCTCTCCTTCACTGCGACCATCCATATGGCGCGAATAATTCTCAACCCCATTAGTGTAGCCCATTTCTCGTAACATTTCGATATCATAGTCGGTTCTTTGTTTCAGACGCTGAGCTTCCAAAAGTTTACCTTCTGCTTCAAAGAGTTGAAGCTGGTCAGCTAATTCAGCCCGAATATTACTGATAGCCACTTCCATATGTTCTTCATTAGTCATAAAGTGGGTGGCCGGAAAGATAGCCAAGTGATCCACTTCTCCCAAATTATGACCTGTCAGGGAGTCAATCTCACGAATGCGGTCAATTTCATCGCCAAAAAATTCAATCCGAAAGGCGTGCTGATCGCGGCTAGCTGGGAAAATTTCAACCACGTCACCCCGCACGCGAAAGCGCCCACGTTGAAAATCAATATCATTGCGCTCAAATTGAATATCAACTAAGGCATTGAGCAGTTGATCACGAGAAATTTCCTGACCGGGACGCAAACTGACAACACTATCTGCATATTCCCGTGGTGAACCTAAACCATAGATACAAGAAACTGAAGCGACAACGATGACATCATTGCGCTCCAAAAGAGAAGAAGTCGCCGAGTGGCGCAGCTTATCAATCTCATCATTGACTGAACTGTCCTTTTCAATATAAGTGTCCGATGAGGGGACATAGGCTTCCGGCTGGTAGTAATCATAATAAGAAACAAAGTATTCGACAGCATTATCCGGAAAGAACTCTTTAAATTCCCCATAGAGTTGACCCGCCAAGGTCTTATTGTGGGCAATGACCAGTGTTGGTTTATTAACCTGACTGATTACCTGACTCATGGTATAGGTTTTCCCAGTACCAGTTGCTCCCAGCAAAATTTGAGACTTTTCCCCGCCTTTGATATTATCAACCAGCTGTTCAATTGCCTGAGGTTGATCCCCAGCTGGTTGGTACTTTGAAACAAGTTTAAACTGATTATTATCTTTTCTATTAATCATAGACTGCCTTCTTTTCTAAGCATTTTCTTACTTACCATTTTAACACATCACCCAAAAAGACTGAATTCTGAAACTCAGTCTTTTGGTTATCAATTTTTTTCGTTTTAATTGCCAGAGCAGATAAATAATATCCAAAGACAAGACTAGGTAACTTAGTAAACCACCTTCCGTCCCGAAAACATCACTGGAAATCTATTCAGGTGCACCGGACTCACTTGTAAAATAAAAGAGGGAGAATCCCACATTACCACCACTGACAGCTATACCATGGACATTAGCTTGAATAAAATTCCAAGTACCATTGAGAGCAGTTACCCTCCAAAGATTGTCGGCCATCAACATATAAAGTGCCACAGAAATAACTGAGTTTTGTCCGTTTTATGTTATATTTTCTGACATAACACAGAGGAAAATTTGCTGGACAGCCTATTTTTTGGTAAAATGGAGGAGTATTTTACTATAAGGAGACTAAAATGAAGAATAAACTTCTTACACTCTTTCTGAGTGTCCTATCAGTTTTCTTTATTTTCAGTGGAAAGGTTAGTGCCGCCGACAAAATTTCAATTGTATCAGATACGGCCTATGCCCCATTCGAATTTAAAGATTCCGATCAAACTTACAAGGGAATTGATGTCGACATCATCAAGGAAGTGGCCAAACGTTCTGGTTGGGACTACAAGCAAACCTATCCTGGTTTTGATGCTGCTGTCAATGCCGTTCAATCTGGTCAGGCAGATGCCCTCATGGCAGGGACAACTGTTACAGAAGCTCGCAAAAAAGTTTTCAAGTTCTCTGATACATACTACGATACCTCTATCGTTGTTTATACCAAGACTGGAACAACAAGCATCTCTGATTATAATCAACTAAAAGGTAAGACAGTCGGTGTGAAAAACGGAACAGCTGCTCAAACCTGGTTGGATCAACACGCTAGTCAATACGGCTATACTGTTAAGACCTTTGACACCAGTGATTTAATGAATAATAGCTTGGATCAGGGCAATATTGATGCTGCTATGGATGATAAACCCGTTGTCCAATATGCCATCAGTCAAGGTAAAAAGTATGACATGAGTATGGATGGCGAGTCCGTAGGAAGTTTCGCCTTTGCGGTTAAAAAAGGCAGCAAACAAGAATACCTCATAGATGACTTCAACAAGGCATTGGCTGATATGAAAAAAGACGGTACCTATGATAAAATCATGAAAAAATGGTTAGGTGATACTGTCAATGAAAATTCTAAAAACCCTTCTTCTTCGCTGAAGCTAACAGGTGATGCCAAAGCCAAGGCTTCACCTGTTAAGGATACCTACACAATTGCTCTTGACTCATCATTTGCTCCATTTGAATACCAGAATGGATCTGGCAAATACGTCGGTATTGATGTAGAACTCATCAAGGCTATCGCTAAACAGCAAGGCTTCAAGGTTAAATTCCAATATCCGGGTTTCGATGCTGCACTCAATGCCGTTAAAACTGGTCAAGCCGATGCTGTTATTGCAGGGATGACCATTACAGATGAGCGTAAACAAACCTTTGATTTCTCAGATCCTTACTATTCTTCTAATGTCATCATCGCTGTTACTTCAGATTCTAAAGTCGCTAAATACAGCGACCTCAAGGGACAGACTATCGGTGCTAAAAAAGGAACTTCTTCTTACGATTGGTTAGAGCAACATGCTGATCAATACAACTATAAGGTTAGGGCTTATGATGATGGTTCTACACTCTACGATAGCTTACAGAATGGTTCTATTGATGCTCTTATGGATGATGAAGCCGTTCTGAAATATACTATCAAACAGGGGCGTAAATTTAAGACACCAATCAAGGGAGAAAAATCTGGAAATATCGGTTTCGCCGTCAAAGCTGGATCAAATCCTGAGTTGATTCAAATGTTTAACAATGGTCTAGCTTCACTTGTAGAATCTGGTCAATACGACAAGATCATCAATAAGTATCTAGCAACTGAAAAAGAAGATAAGGCTACTGACGAAACAACTGTTGTCGGACTTATCCAAAACAACTACAAGCAATTGTTGCAAGGGCTTGGTATTACACTCGGATTGACCTTGTTGTCATTTGCTATCGCCATGCTGATTGGTATTCTCTTTGGTATGATGGCAGTTGCACCAAGTAAGACCCTTCGTACCATTGCTCAGGTCTTTGTCGATGTGATTCGAGGTATTCCATTGATGATTGTCGCAGCCTTCATTTACTGGGGAATTCCAAACCTCATTGAATCCATTACTGGTCACCAATCACCAATCAACGACTTCTTAGCAGCCACTATCGCTCTCTCGCTCAATGGTGGTGCCTATATTGCTGAAATCGTCCGTGGTGGTATTGAGGCGATTCCTGCCGGACAGATGGAAGCCAGTCGAAGCCTAGGAGTGCCTTACCGAACAACCATGCGCAAAGTTATCCTGCCACAAGCAGTTCGTGTTATGCTCCCTAACTTCATCAACCAATTCGTCATCTCATTGAAAGATACGACTATTGTTTCTGCGATCGGTCTTGTGGAACTCTTCCAAACAGGTAAAATTATCATTGCTCGCAACTATCAATCCTTTAGGATGTATGCTATCTTAGCGATTATTTACCTCGTGATCATCACACTCTTGACCCGTTTGGCAAAACGATTAGAAAGGAAGCTTAAATAATGGCAGACTTGAAAATTGATGTACAAGATCTTCACAAATCGTATGGTGACAATGAAGTCTTGAAAGGGATTGATGCTCAGTTTAAAGAAGGAGATGTTGTCTGTATCATCGGACCTTCGGGATCTGGGAAATCAACCTTCCTGCGCACCCTTAACCTTCTTGAATCCATTACCAGCGGTAAGGTTATTGTAGAAGGCTATGATCTCTCTGATTCTAAAACAAACGTTGATAAGGTCAGAGAAAATATCGGAATGGTATTCCAACACTTCAACCTCTTTCCCCACATGTCAGTAATTGAGAATATTACCTATGCTCCTGTCGAATTAGGCAAGTATTCCAAAGAAGAAGCTAAGAAAATTGGAATGGAGTTATTAGAAAAAGTTGGACTGGCTGATAAATATGATGTCAGCCCAGAGAGCCTATCAGGTGGACAGAAACAGCGTGTTGCTATCGCCCGCAGTCTGGCTATGAATCCGGATATCATGCTCTTTGATGAGCCAACATCGGCTCTTGACCCTGAAATGGTTGGTGATGTTCTCAACGTTATAAAGGACTTAGCTGAACAAGGCATGACAATGTTAATCGTCACTCACGAAATGGGCTTCGCTCGTAGAGTGGCTAATCGTGTTATTTTTACTGATGGTGGACAGTTCCTAGAAGATGGAACGCCCGAACAAATCTTTGATAATCCACAGCATCCACGCTTGAAAGATTTCCTTGATAAGGTCTTGAATGTGTGATAAAACAAAAAAAGCGGGAACAAAAAATGGCACTGCACCCACATAATGGGACAGAAGAAAAACACATTTATGCGGCCAGTTTTCTGTACTCTACA
>NZ_JBHSAC010000037.1:0-30731 GCF_042649885.1 Streptococcus dentapri
CTTTTAGTATACTCCTAAACAGAGCAAAAAGCTCTTAGAAATGCAATTCCAAGAGCTTTGTCTTCAGTCTGACAGCCGGTCCGATTAGGACCGGCTGTTTCTTGTTGTGTTAGAATTAATCAATATTTTTCCTGTAATACCGTATAGAAACTGCTGGTGAATCTGCAAGCGCTCTTAAAACAAGAATCAGTTGCCTGAAACCAGCTGATTCTTTTGTAATTTTAGTCCTCTTCAAATTCTCCAAAAAATGCTATAATAATGCTATGGCTAAAACAACGAAAAATAAGGGCAAAAAGACAAATAGAAAGACGAAACGCCCGACTAAAGCTGACCGTGAACGTAAAAGGGCAATCAGACGAATGATTGTTGCATTTTTGACTGCTTTTATTCTCTTTTTTGCGATCATCCGTTTGGGTGTATTTGGTATTACAGCTTATAATCTGATTCGAATCTTAGTGGGGAGCTTAGCCTACCCAGCTATTTTTGGTCTGCTCTTTTACCTTTTTGCTGGTAAATGGTTGCAGAAGCGCACAGGTTTTATGGCTGGTTATATATCAGTAATGGCTGGTTTGTTATTGGCTTGGCATGCCTATCTCTTTTCCTCAGCTACCATGGAAAAACGCGAAGTTTTTGCGGGGACCTTCCGTTTAGTAATGGCGGATCTCAAAAATCTTGCGGTTACTCATTTTCTGGGAGGTGGGATGATTGGGGCTTTAATTTATAAGCCGGTTGCCTTCCTCTTTTCAAATTTTGGTGCCTATCTCATCGGTGTCCTTCTCATTGTGTTAGGGCTTTACTTGATGAGTTCTTGGGATGTTTATGATGTGATGAATTTCTTTAAGAACACCAGCAGAAGTCTGAGTGATAAGATTGATCAAACCAGCATGCAAAGAGAAGAACGTCGGGAAGATAAACGCCGTGCTAAAAAAGAAGCTAAATCCAAGAAAAAAGAAGACGCTGAACAGGACGTTCCAGACACTGAGGATCAAGAGGTTAATCAGTATGTGGATCCTGAAACGGGTGAAATCTTATCAGAACCCCTAACTGCTCAGCCAACTGCAGCTAATGAACCTGAAATTGTCGGGGGCTATCTGGAAGACAAGACTCCTTATAGTCAACAGGATTTTGCCAACTATCATTTTCATTATCCTGATGAAGCAGCTGATCACGAAAACTCTCAGGCCCAAATATCAACGGAAGACCAAGTGGAGGCAGATGAACCAGTTGAAGTGGACTTTACCCCTAAGCAGCCCCTGATGTATAAACTGCCGGGGATTGACTTGTTTGCGGCAGATAAGCCTAAAAACCAGTCCAAGGAAAAGAAACTGGTTCGTGAAAATATCAAGATTTTGGAAGAGACCTTTGCTAGTTTTGGAATTAAGGCAGCTGTTGAGCGGGCTGAAATTGGTCCATCGGTCACCAAGTATGAGATCAAACCAGCCGTTGGTGTGCGTGTCAATCGTATTTCCAATTTGGCTGATGACCTAGCCTTGGCTCTGGCAGCCAAGGATGTCCGGATCGAGGCACCTATTCCTGGTAAATCTCTGGTAGGTATTGAAGTGCCTAATGCAGAGATTGCAACAGTGAGTTTCCGTGAGTTGTGGGAGCAGGCTAAGGCCGATCCGAAAAAACTTCTGGAAGTCCCTCTGGGCAAAGCTGTTAATGGGACAGCCCGAAGCTTTGATTTGGCACGCATGCCCCACCTTTTAGTAGCCGGGTCTACTGGGTCAGGGAAGTCTGTTGCGGTCAATGGTATTATTGCCAGCATCTTGATGAAGGCTCGGCCTAATCAGGTTAAATTTATGATGATCGATCCTAAGATGGTTGAGTTATCTGTCTATAATGATATTCCTCATCTTTTGATCCCTGTTGTTACAAATCCACGCAAGGCTGCCAAGGCTCTGCAAAAAGTGGTTGACGAAATGGAAAACCGCTATGAGCTTTTCAGCCATGTCGGTGTCCGTAATATCGCCGGTTATAATGCCAAGGTTGAAGAATTCAATGCTAAATCGGAGGAGAAACGGATTCCTTTGCCTTTGATTGTGGTTATTGTCGATGAGTTGGCCGACTTGATGATGGTGGCCAGCAAGGAAGTCGAAGATGCCATTATTCGGCTGGGACAAAAGGCGCGTGCAGCTGGGATCCACATGATTTTAGCCACTCAACGTCCATCTGTTGATGTGATCAGTGGTTTAATTAAAGCCAATGTCCCATCACGTATCGCCTTTGCGGTTTCATCGGGAACCGATAGTCGAACAATTCTGGATGAAAATGGAGCTGAAAAGCTCTTGGGACGTGGAGATATGCTTTTTAAACCGATTGATGAAAACCATCCTGCCCGTTTGCAAGGTTCCTTTATCTCCGATGATGACGTGGAACGAATTGTCAACTATATCAAGGAGCAGGCAGAAGCAGATTACGATGAAAGCTTCGATCCGGGTGAAGTTTCAGAGACCGAAAGTGAATTTTCAGGTAGTAATAGCGATCCTGAAGGGGATCCTCTCTTTGAGGAAGCCAAGGCACTGGTTTTGGAAACGCAGAAGGCTAGCGCTTCGATGTTGCAACGTCGTCTCTCTGTCGGCTTTAACCGAGCGACTCGCCTCATGGAAGAATTAGAAGAAGCAGGTGTCATTGGACCAGCAGAAGGGACCAAACCTCGTAAGGTTTTGATGACCGATCAATAAAAAAGAAGACAGCACTTCCTATCATTTAAAATTTGGGGTGCTATCTTCTTTTTATTATTCCATTAAAAGTTCTCATCTAGAGCAGTCCAGTCAAACTTTATCTGTAAATATCCTGAGGTGATGGCAGATCAATAAGTAGCAATTTACTAGGTTCGATGGCCTCTAAACCAAAGACTTGTCCCTGATGAATAGCAATCAAGGTTTCTTTTTTTAGCTCTACTTTTTCTTGATTGCAGTTCAGTAAAATTCTGCCCTCTACAATTTGCAGTAACTTATTATTAGTGCTAGTTTCCCGACTGATACTTTCGCCTTGATCAAAAGCATATAAGGTGATATTTTCATCAAGACTTAATTTTTGACTGAGGGAGCGACTGGCAATCTGTTGGTCATAATAGTTAACCAGATTAGGAAAATTTTCAATCATTTTGGACCTCGGGTTTTACAACGATTAGGAGCATTTGAAAAGCCTCCTTAGCTAAAAGGGCATGAGGGATGTTGGCAGGCAGAATAATGGTTTGACCTGCGGCAACTTCAAATGTTTTATCTGCAATGCTGATCTCAGCCAGGCCGGATAAGATATTGACCATGGCATCGCCCGATGAGGAATGGCGGCCAATTTCTTGCCCTTTGTCCAAGGAAAAAATGGTCATTCCCAAATCTTGGCGTTGGACCAAAGTTTTACTGAGCATCTGTTCTTCTGCGATGGGAACTTCTCTTTTAAGATCTAAAACTTGTCCCTGTTCTAATTTATCGATATAAGTCATTTGCGCCTCCTTATTTTTGACTAGCCATGGCAATATAGCGTAGTTTTTTCCGGTTTTTATTGAAAAATCGAAACATAGTTAAAAATTGTTGCCGATTTTCTTTTTTCATCCCGCGATATAGAATTTTGCAAGCGCTGACGAATCCTTCATCTTTAATCATTCCCACTGGTGACATGAGCGTCATTGGACCATATTTAATTGTGACGGTGTGAAAACCAATTTTTTGTGATAGTCTTTTCCAATCATCAACTTGCAGCGGTTGGACATTGGCATTAATGGTGGTCCTTAGCTGATTGATGGTTTGTTCCAAGTCAGGATCCTCGTAGGCGACATCGTGGGTTAGTAAGACACCGCCTGGTTTGAGAACCCGCAAATATTCTGCAAGAGCTTTTTCCTTGGCTTTATCTTGAAGCATGGTCAGCATGGCTTCGTTAATGACAATATCGAAACTGTTATCTTCAAAGGGGAGCCTCATAGCATTTCCCTCCTGCACGGAAATCAGATCTTCTAGTTTGGCCCGAGCAATGTTATCTCTAGCTCTCTCCAGCGCCTTAGGATCCGTATCAAGGCCTGTGATATGGCATCTATAGGTTTGAGCCAATTCAATAGAGGTTGTGCACATATTGCAGGCAACCTCAAGGACAGTTTTCTCCTTGCTAAAATGCCCTTGGGAAATCAACCAGTTGGTAGCGATAATACCACCAGGACGCAGGCGTTTTTTCCCCAATCTAGCTAGGAAATTGTGGCCGACTTCTTTTTTAGTCATCTATCATTAATCCTTTCAGAGAAAAAATAAAGTTTAGTAGACCTTCATTTTAGCAAAAAGAAAGAGATTGGGTAAGTTTTTTTGGTAAAAAGTGCTATATGATAATGATTATAAAAAGAGCCATGAAAGCATCAGCCCTCATGTGCTCTAAGAAAAAAATTACTGCTTTTTTGACCCAACTTCTTTTAACCAATTCTGATATTTTTCCACCAAATTGACGGCCATCTGACTAGCTAGAGCTATGGAAAAAGCTTCTGTTCCTTCGGTCTCTTCATCAGCCACTTCAATTCTAGTTTCGTCATAGATAGCTTTCAGACTTTCCTTTGACAGTGTATCTTTGAAAGCTTCAAATCCCTTGTTCATATCTTAACCTCATTTCAAAAATATCATATATTTTATTATAGCATGAATTAACTGAAACGTTTTCATAAAAATGTAAGTTATTAGAAAACAAGTTGCAGACTTTACAAAAAGAGGGCTCCTTTGATATGATTAAGGTATGGTTCAAACATATAGTCAAAAGGCCAATCACAACATGCGCCGCCCCGTCGTCAAGGAAGAAGTGTTACATTATATGCGTACTAGACAAAAACAGCTGGATGATCCGCTTAAGTCTTTGGAAGACTTTGCCCACCAAGAAAATATTCCTATCATTCAGCCGGAGGTTGTTGCTTATTTTCGCTTCTTACTGGAGGTTCTCAATCCTCAGTCTATTTTGGAGATAGGAACAGCTATTGGCTTTTCAACTCTCTTGATGGCTGATTGTGCTCCTCAGGCTTCTATCACAACGATTGATCGCAATGAGGAAATGATTGCTCTGGCCAAGGACAATTTTGCCCGTTATGATATCAGGCAACAGATTGAGCTGATAGAAGGGGATGCAATAAATATTCTTCCAACCCTAGAGGATGGTTATGATTTTGTCTTTATGGATTCAGCCAAATCCAAGTATATTGTCTTTTTACCGGAGGTGCTCCAGCGCCTACAAGTAGGGGGAATTATTGTTATTGATGATGTTTTTCAGGGTGGAGATTTGACCAAGCCTATTCAGGAAGTCCGTCGTGGTCAACGAACTATTTATCGTGGACTGCAGCGGTTGATGAAGGCTACTCTTAATAACCCAGGATTGACAACTAGCCTTCTTCCTTTGAGCGATGGCTTACTCATGGTTAGAAAAAATAGCTCAGAGATTACTCTTTTGGACTAGGCAATATTTCTAAAAATATGATACAATAGATAAGTTAATGAAAAGGTGAAGTCGAAGCTCAAAATCTTATTTGAACTTTCACTTGTCCTAGTGTCTTGCTTAATTTTTCTGCTATATTAGAGGCAGAAGTTTCGATATGTTTAGGAATTGGAATGAGGTAAGGTCGTTAATAAGGTTGGCTAATCGCTGGACCAAACATCAGAAAAAAATATGGGACTTAGACGATGTCTTTCAGTTCTATCAAGGAGTAAAACATGGCTAATAAAAAAGCATTTCAGGATGAAGTAAAAAATAAAAACCGACGTGCTAGAAAAGACCAACGAAAGAAAAAGAAGAAAACTGAAGGTGGCTTCTTCCACTCTATTGCTACCATTGTCAGCAGTAAGGTTTTTAGAAGCTTCCTTACTATTGTTATCGCAGCCCTTATCGGTGGTGCTGGTACCTATCTCTGGATGAATAGCAGACCATCTCAAGAGACCGTGTTGGTTCGTATGAAAGGCAAGACGATTACAGTTGCTGATCTTTATGAAAGTTCAAAAGAAACTGATGAAACGAAAAGTGCCCTTTTACAAGAGATCTTCTCAACTATGCTTGAGGATAAGTATGGTAGCAAGGTTTCAGAAAAAACTGTCAACCAAAGATATGAACAATATAGTAAGCAATATGGTTCTAGCTTGACGACCTTATTGTCACAAAATGGTATGACAACTGAATCTTTCAAGAAGAGCCTTCGCGTACAGCTTTTACAAGAGTATGCTTATAAGGCTGCTGCTAAAAAAGAGTTGACTGATAAGAAATTGCAGTCTCTCTACAAGGATTACACACCAGATGTTACGGTTAAAGTTATTGAAACGGATGACAAAGATAAGGCTGATTCTCTTCACAGTCAAGCGACTGAAGATGGAGCTGACTTTGATCAATTAGCTACTGATAACAATGGTAAAGATTATACCTTTGATTCAGGTGATTCTTCAGATTCAAGCAAGGCGCAAAGTCTTCCGCCTAAAGATGTTCAAAAAGTAGCTTTTTCACAAGATAAAGATAGTGTCTCAGATGTCATTACTTCAAAAGCAAATGATGGCTCAGAAAAATATTACATCATCAAGGTCACTAACAAGACTGATAAAAATCCGGATTGGAAAACTTATAAGAATCGTTTGACAGATATCTATGTTAATCAAAAAACAAGTGACAGTAACTTTACTAACAAGGTTATTGCCAACTTGCTGAAAGAGTATAATGTAACGATTGAGGATCAAACTTATAGCACCTTGCTTTCAAACTATGGTTTAGATTCATCAGCATCGAGTGCTTCATCTTCTAAAAAATAAACTTGACTCAGTATTTGCCAAGACAGTATAATAAAAAGGTTGAGAATTGTTTGTCATCACAAGTTCAGAAATCTGGCGGTTGCTGCGAGCCAGACGAGTGAGGCCAACATGCTACTCAATTCTAGAATTTAAGAAACTAATGAGAATGACAGGTTCATTAAATTGAGGTGGTACCGCGGTTGACATCGCCCTCTGTTTTCAATGAACTTGTCTTTTTGAAAAGGTAAATTTTGAATCTCGCGAGGAGGATTCCATGAAAAATTTTCAGATTAAACAAAAGATGTGGTCGTTGGGTGGACGATTCACCATCAGTGATGAGCTTGGACTACCGACCTATCAAGTCGAAGGGAGTTTCTTTAAAATTCCTAAGACATTCACTATTTATGACATGCAGGGGCAAGTAGTCAGTCAGATTGAGAAAAAAGTCTGGTCTTGGTTACCGCGTTTTCATGTCATATTGCAGGATGGCTCCTCTTTCTGGTTAAAAAAGGATTTATCCTTTTTCAAGCCTCATTATAGCATTGAAGATTTAGGCCTTGAAATTAAAGGGAATTTTTGGGGAATGAACTTTGAACTACTGCGAGGGGGACAACTTATCGCCAGAATTTCTCAGGAATGGTTTCGTATGACTTCAACCTATAATATTGAAGTCTATGATGATGTTTACTCTGATTTAATCATCTCTTTGGTTATTGCTATTGACTATGTCAAGGCTATGGAAAGCAGCTCATCTAATGCTGGTGCCAGAGGCAGTTAAGGATTTAGTACTCGCTACTAATTAATAATCATTCATTTAAAGAAAGGAATATAACTGAGGCCAAAGGCTGTGTAAAGCGCAGAACTAGCTTTGGAAAACTTACCATGAAACAATTAACATCTGCACAAATTCGTCAAATGTGGCTAGATTTTTGGAAATCAAAAGGCCATGCGGTTGAACCATCTGCCAACTTGGTTCCAGTTAATGATCCAACCCTACTCTGGATTAATTCAGGCGTTGCCACACTTAAAAAATATTTTGATGGCTCGGTTATTCCTGAGAATCCCCGCATTACCAATGCCCAAAAGTCTATCCGAACCAATGATATCGAAAATGTTGGTAAAACAGCTCGTCACCATACGATGTTTGAAATGTTGGGGAATTTTTCCATCGGTGATTATTTCCGTGATCAGGCTATCGAGTGGGGTTATGAACTCTTGACCAGTCCAGAGTGGTTTGATTTTCCTAAGGATAAACTCTATATTACCTACTATCCGGACGATAAGGATACTTATAATCGATGGATTGCCTGCGGAGTAGAACCAGACCATCTGGTCCCTATTGAAGATAATTTCTGGGAAATTGGTGCTGGTCCTTCTGGTCCGGATACAGAAATCTTCTTTGATCGTGGTGAGGACTTTGATCCAGATAATATTGGACTGCGTCTCTTGGCTGAAGATATTGAAAATGACCGCTATATCGAAATTTGGAATATCGTCCTGTCGCAGTTCAATGCCGATCCTAAGATTTCTCGTAAGGAATATAAGGAACTACCAAGTAAAAACATTGATACCGGTGCAGGGTTGGAGCGTCTGGCCGCTGTTATGCAGGGAGCTAAGACCAATTTCGAGACGGACCTCTTCCTTCCAATTATTCGTGAGGTTGAAAAACTCTCTGGCAAGACCTACGATCCCGATGGTGACAATATGAGCTTTAAAGTTATTGCCGACCACATTCGGGCTTTATCCTTTGCTATTGGTGATGGTGCTCTCCCGGGTAACGAAGGACGTGGTTATGTCCTGCGTCGTCTCTTGCGTCGCGCCTCTATGCATGGTCAAAAATTAGGAATTACAGAGCCTTTCTTGTATAAATTAGTGCCAACGGTTGGTCAAATCATGGAATCTTACTATCCAGAAGTGCTTGAAAAACAGAACTTTATTGAAAAAATCATTAGGAGTGAAGAAGAGTCGTTTGCACGTACGATCCACACGGGTTCGCAATTTGCAGAGCAATTGATGAATAAATTGGCGGCCAAAAACCAAACAGAAATTAGTGGAAAAGATATCTTTAAACTTTATGACACTTATGGTTTCCAAGTTGAGTTGACTGCTGAATTAGCTGAACATAGAAATATGACCCTAGATATCGCTGGTTTTGAAGCTGCTATGAAAGAGCAGCAGAAACGTGCACGTGCTGCGGTTATTAAGGGTGGCTCAATGGGAATGCAAAATGAGACCCTCTCAAGGATTACTGAAAAATCGGTATTTAACTATGACAAAGAAGCCTTAGACAGCACTCTCTCCGTTATTATTTCTGATAATAAACGCACAGAAGCCATCTCTAAAGGGCAGGCCCTGCTGGTTTTTGCTGAAACACCGTTTTATGCTGAAATGGGAGGACAAGTAGCTGATCATGGGGCTATCAAGAATAGCGAAGGTGAGCTTGTTGCGCGCGTGACCGATGTGCAAAAAGCCCCCAACGGGCAACCACTGCATATGGTGGAAGTTTTAGGGGAAATTTCTCTTGGTAGTCGCTACCAGTTGGAAATTGACCGCAAGCGTCGATATGCTGTTGAAAAGAATCATACAGCGACCCACTTGCTTCATGCGGCTCTTCACAATGTTATCGGTCAACATGCTACTCAAGCTGGTTCTCTCAATGAGGAGGAGTTTCTGCGCTTTGACTTTACGCATTTTGAAACTGTGACAGCTGAGGAACTCCGCCGTATTGAAGAAGAAGTCAATCAACAAATTTGGAATGCTCTACCCATCAAGACGATTGAGACAGATCTTGCTACAGCTAAAGAGATGGGTGCTATGGCTCTCTTTGGAGAGAAATATGGCCAGCAAGTTCGTGTTGTAGTCATCGGTGATTACTCGATCGAACTTTGCGGTGGGACTCACCTGGCTAATACTTCTGAAATTGGTCTCTTCAAAATCATCAAGGAAGAAGGAATCGGTTCAGGGACCCGTCGTATCGTTGCGGTAACTGGACGTCAAGCTTTTGAAGCCTATCGAGAGCAGGAAGATAAACTAAAAGAAGTTGCGGCTGCTCTTAAAGTTTCACAATTGGAACAGGTTCCAGCTAAGGTTATTAATCTTAATGACAGTCTGCGCAATCTGCAAAAAGAAATGGCAGGGCTCAAAGAAAAAGCGGCAGCAGCGGTAGCTGGTGATATTTTTAAGGATGTTAAGAAAGTAAAGGGACTACGTTATATCGCTAGTCAGGTTGATGTAGCTGATGCAGGTGCACTACGTACATTTGCGGATAACTGGAAACAACAGGACTATTCAGATGTTCTTGTTTTAGCGGCTAGTATCGGTGAGAAGGTCAATATTCTCGTCGCTAGCAAGAGCAAGGAAGTGCATGCAGGTAACCTGATTAAGGCCTTGGCGCCAATCATTTCTGGTCGCGGTGGCGGTAAACCAGATATGGCGATGGCCGGCGGCTCCGATGCCAGCAAGATTGCGGAATTATTGGCAAGAGTTGGTGATAATCTGTAATTTTTCAACTACTTTATTAAAGTTAAATAGCCTTTGTTAATATAAAAAAACTCAAGTTCTTTTGAACTTGGGTTTTTATCTTGACAAATTTTATTAGGAATTATATAATCAGTTAAACTGATTATCAGAGGAGGTGATTATTATAAAAATTGAAGATTCTTGGGGATTCCATATTAGTAAAATTGCTCAGGAAATGGCTGTGCAATTTGGTAGCCATTTAGAAAAAGAAGGTTTGGAATCTAGGCACTATGGGATTTTGCTGACTCTTTACAACTATGATAATTTAACACAGATTAATATTGGAGAGCGCTTAGGTATTGACAGGACAACTGTCGGCCAGCTTATCGATCATTTGAAAGCAAGTGCTTTTTTAAAGAGAAAACGCAACCCTAAAGACCGACGGCAAAATGTTCTATCTTTAACAGCAAAAGGAAGCAATTTGGTCAAGAACATGTGGAAGGAAATGCAGGAAACAGAAAGAAGTGTAATTTCTAACCTATCAGATCTGCAGAGAGAGAATATTTTAACTATAGCAGAATTTATCAAAGGAGAAATAAATGACAAAAATTGAACTACTTGAGACTTATCTCAGTCTCTATATCAACCATTTTACAGTTCTGGAAGCAATGAAGACACCAAACACACCTTATGTTCTTCTTGATGTTCGCAATGCGCCAGCACATATTAAGAAGGATCAGATTAAGGGAGCGCTTGCTATGCCAGCTAAGGATTTAGCCCAACAGCTTGATTATTTAGATAAAGATAAAATCTATGTTGTTTATGATTGGAGCAGCGGTACCATTTTAGGTAAGCAAGCACTTTTGCTCTTGCTGTCATCCGGATTTGAAGCTTATGAACTGTCAGGAGCCTTGGAAGGTTGGAAAGGAATGAATCTGCCTCTTGAACCGCTCGAGATATAGAAAAAACTGCTTGGGGGCAGTGTCAATCCAGATATTAAAGAGAATAATATTGGCCATGATAAAGGCAAAAATCTCCATACCGCCAATGTGGCTGATATGCATGGCTGACGTCAGCTGACCGATGGCCAAGACAACAGCCAGGTCAAAAAAGAGTTCGTAATTCGACACACGCTTGGATAAAATCTTAGGCATGTTTTCCTCCTAAATCGTTATCTGAGTTATTATAACATAGAAAAAGAGCCTGGGACAAAAATCCCTAGGCTTGTCATATAAATAGCTGCAACAGTTTGACGCAGTGGTTGATTGGAAGTCCTTATCCCTTGCTTTGCAAGGGATAGCGGTCTCCCTAATCAACTGTGCGGGGGTGGGACTACAAAATCGATGTCTACGAAAGTCCCACTCCCTTTGGTTTAAAGCATAATCATTTAATGTAAAAGAGTAAGATGCCTATTTGAGAAATCACGTTAACGCTGGCGTGGATGATCCAAGTGTTCATAATACTGAAGTGAGATCTGTTGATAACCAGCCAGCCTAACGCATAGGCAATTGGAAAGGTCATCAGACCCATGATTGCCATTGGCAGGAGACCATAGTTTGTTAGCGCTGGGAGGTGCATGAGGGAGAACAAAAACGCCTGTATTACATTGGCTTTTTGAGGACTGGTGAACTGTCTGAAGGTATTTAGAAGACAGCCTCTAAAGAGTATTTCCTCGGTAAGGGAGGTTTGGATCACCGCCCAAAGCAAGATAACGAGAAGAGTCTGAACATCCAGTCCGTTTGCGAGATAGGCCTTGACGGTCAGAGCATCGGCATTATTCATTTGACCACCCTGATAAAGCCAGCCAGCCGGCAGCAGAGCAATCACTAAATAACTAGCAGAAATGAGTAAAATAGCTTTATAATCAATAGCTGTTTTTTTAAGACCAATCCATTCTAAATAAGGCTGCTTGTTTTTTTGAAAGATTGCTTTTAAAACGAAAGCCAAGAGCAAGACAATGGCTAATTGCAGCAAAGAGCTGATCATTTGATTAACAATATACATGGTTCTACCTTCCTTTCACGTTTTGTAAGCAACTGCGGACATTTACAGCAAAAAGAACAAACGAATGGACAGCTTCAGTCATTAGTTTTGATTGGTAATGGCGCTTTTATCAGGGCTGCTGTGGGCAATTCGGCTGGCTGCTGAAGCGGCAATCGCACCGACAATATCGTCCAAAAAAGTATGGCAGTGCTGTCCGTCCTTGCTGTTAAGCTGTTTAATAATGCCCGGTTTTATCTTGTCAATATAGCCGTAATTGGTAAAGCCAATCGAGCCAAACACATTGACAATCGACAGGGCTAAAATTTCATCAATCCCGTAGAGCCCCTCATCCTCCATCAGAATATCATTGAGTGGCTGGGACAGTTCTTTCTGTTCTGCCAGCATATCCAACTCGATGCCAGTGATAATGGCATTTTGCACCTCACGCTTACTCAGCACCGCATTGACACTGTCAATACGCTCTTCTAAGGTTAAATCTTCAATGTACTGATTCTGGAGGCAGAGGACCAAGTCCGCAATATCCGCAATAGCCACTCCGCGCTCTTCCAACAGCGCCAGCGATTTCAGCCGGAGTTCCTTGTCTGATTTCATCATCTACCTACCTTTCTCATTGATCCTTCCAAGCTTATTATAGCAGAAAATCGTTTGAAATTGGCCTAGGATTCGTTTTCTTAAGGTTCCCCGTTGTTTCTGACAAATAGCCAAAGTTCACCATCAATCTTCTGCCAAGAAAGCTGTTGAACCCTTTCTGATATGGTTTTATCCCAACTCTTCCAATCCATGAACAGCTGCCTGAATACCAGTTTAGGATCCAAGCAAACGGTATTCTTTTTGGAACGTCCTTTTAGAGACGTTCCGACGGTTGATAGCATCTAAAAAGTCATCAATATAACCTAAAACATAGATGCTCTATCCCGAAAATTCACCACCTAAAGTCCCTACAGCCCCAATTTTAAGGTTGTCAAGCGCAGAAGTTTTCCATCCAACCAGTAAAATGCGTAGGCGGTTATGATTAATTCCTGATATAAAGCTGAACCAAATCTTGAATAGCACTGCGGCCACCCGTTATCAGATCAAAGTTACCTTCTGAGAAACACCAGGTTGCCATTAAGCCCCGCACCAGACTTTCTAAGGCAGTGAAGATGAATGGCTTGTCAACATCTCCCGTTTTCGCATCTTCAATTAGTTTTGATAATAAAGCGGAGAATGTGCGCTTTTGAAAGTGGCTGTTTTTTTTAGATAAGGCCTCTCGTAAGTTGAATGAATAGGCTAATGTGGTTATCTCAATGCCCATGTCAGTTGCAAAATGCAGTTCAGCCACCAGAAAAGTAGTGATTTTTGAGGCATAGTCTGCCTTGCTGTTCTCAATCGTCTCTTGAAAAACCGCATTCAGATAGCTGTCTAAATCCTGATAATAACTTTCCTTGATAATGGTTTCTTTGGAATCATAGTAGAGGTAAAATGTCCCTTTAGCAACACCGGCTTCCTCGCAGATGTTGCTAATGGTGACATTGTCATACCCGAAACGATTGAATAAGGTCACAGCAACTTCAAAAATAAGTTTTTTTGTTTGATTGGCTTTTTCTTTGCGATTCATCATATTCTCCTTGACAAAATCATTATAGCACACTAAAATAAAAATGACCACGGTCACTGACCGAGGTCACAAAGGAGGAAAATATGTACATTTTAAGCTTAACATATGTCAAACCGCTAGAATATGTTGAAAAATACCTAGCTGAACACAATCGCTATTTAGAAACATTTTACCAAAGCGGCCATTTTATTTGTTCGGGACGCAAAGTTCCCAGAGTGGGTGGGGTTATTTTGGCAAAAGCTGAGTCACAGGAAAAAATCAAAAAAATCATTGCAGAAGATCCGTTTTTTATCCATGAGGTGGCAAGCTATGACATCATAGAATTTATCCCGACGAAATCCGCAAATGGCTTAGCAGCCTTTATTAGTTGAGACAGTTTCCATATCATTTTGTGTTGATAATGGCTGAAAAACAGCAGTCTAAAGCAGATTTGAAAGTGTTTCAGTATTTGATTTCATCAGTAAGCGAAAGCCACCAGTTATCTGCTTCTAAACCTCCCAAGTAGTTGCGAGATTCCAGATAGCAGCCTTTTCTATGCTATAATGGAAAAAGAAATGGAGGAAATCAATGTCAAAAGAACGCTTGGTAGCTTTTACGGATGCCGTGATTGCCATTATCGTGACGATTTTAATCTTGGAATTTGAAAAACCAACCAGTTTGACCTGGGCAGCCGTCTGGGATTTGCGGATGAATCTCTTTGCCTACACCATCTCCTTTTTCTGGATTGGAACCATGTGGGTCAATACCTGGGACAATATTACAAGAATCAATAATAAGCTGGTGTGGATTTCCCTGCTCCTGCTCTTTTTCTCCTCTTTCTTCCCCTATACCACTAATATCGTTTAACAACTCAGTCGCACAAGCCCTCTACGGCATCGTGGTGCTCTTGGTCTCCCTGACAAACGTGTGGATGTACCAAGAACTGGCCGCAGTAGCGGAAGATTCCTTCGCAAGAACCCTAGCTATTGGCCATAATCGCATTATGGTCTTGGACATCTCCCTCAAACTGTTAGACCTTGGAAATCTTTCTATTATTCCGAGGTCGCTTTAGTTACAAAGAAACTATCTGACATTTATGAGTTAGGGGGCTTGCCATGCACCTTGCGGAGCATTATGGACTAAAAGTCACATAAACAAAAACGGGCAACGCACCAATTTTGGTGCGTTTGCTCTTTTTTATGTTATAATGGTAGTAAATATGAGGAGGGCATTTTATGATTGGAAACAATATAAAATCTTTACGACACAAACATCATTTAACGCAGCCCGAATTTGCGGAAATGGTTGGAATTTCACGCAATAGCCTGAGTCGCTATGAAAATGGGACCAGCACCGTATCAACAGAACTCATCAATCGTATTTGCCAGAAATTTAATGTTTCTTATGTTGATATTGTCGGGGAGGACAAGATGTTAACACCCGTTGAAGATTACCAATTGGCCTTAAAAATCGAAGTCATTAAAGAACGTGGAGCAGCCATATTATCACAGCTTTATAGGTACCAGGATAGTCAGGATATTGCTTTTGATGATGAAGCCAATCCTTGGATTTTGATGAGTGATGATTTGGCTGAATTGATCCATACGAAAATTTACCTTGTCGATACTTTCGATGAAATAGAGCGTTACAATGGCTATTTAGACGGTATTGAGCGGATATTAGACATGGTGCAACATCGGGTGGTGGCTTAATGAGATTGGAAGAATTTAGTGAGGCTGAGTTTCAGAAGGCCTTACAGCGAACCATTCGGGCTTTAACCCGAGGAAAGACGATTCCAGACCAACCGAAAGCTATCTTACTTGGTGGACAAAGCGGAGCGGGTAAGACAACAATTCATCGAATGAAGCAAAAGGAATTTCAGGGAAATATCATTATCATCGATGGGGACAGCTACCGATTTCAACATCCCAATTACCTAGCCCTACAAGAAAAGTATGGCAAGGACAGCGTGGACTATACCAAGGGATTTGCAGGAAAAATGGTAGAACATCTGGTTGATGAACTTAGCACACAAGGTTATCATTTGTTAATTGAAGGAACTTTGAGAACGACGGAAGTCCCAAGAAAAACAGCTCAATTATTAAAATCAAAAGGATACCAAGTTTCCTTAGCAGTGATTGGCACCAAACCAGAGCTTTCTTATCTCAGCACCTTGATTCGTTACAAAGAACTTTATGCCATTGATCCCAATCAGGCCAGAGCAACACCAAAAGAACATCATGATGGGATTGTAGAGAACTTGGTTGATAACCTAAAGGAGCTAGAAAGCGACAAACTCTTTGACCGTATCCAGATTTACCAAAGAGACGGGACTTGTATCTACGATTCTGAAACTGATGATGGTACGGCAGCAGAAGTGTTACAAGAATGCCTCTTTGGAAAATGGAGTAAAGTCGAGGAGGAGATGATGAAGGTGGGACAGGAATGGTTGAGGGAGATGAAAGAGTTGGGATGAAGTCTAGTCATTTTAAAGCGTGCAGTAGGTAAAACCGGACTGCTACATATCAATATTTAGTCCTTATTAAAGCAAGAATAAAGATGAGAGTTTTGGTTAAGAACAACAAAAATAACATTTTTATAAAATTTTACTTGATTGGCAATGAAAAGGTTCAATGAAACACTGAAAAGATGTTATAATATATAAGTTAGGAGTTGAGAATAAATGTTTTTAACTGAATTTGAGTTAGTGGATTCGTTTATAAAATTTTCAAAGAAAAACAAAAAATTCTATATTAGAGAATTGCCAACAAATTTTGGAAGACCAGATATTATTGAGCTATCAATAAACACGTCGTTATTAGAAAAAAGGCTTCTTAATTCTAATGTCCCTTATATACAGAGGGTAGATACATATATACTTTCTTATTTAAAAGGAAAGTCTTATGTGAAAAAGGAAACAGTTTTACGAAACTTAAATCTAGATTTACCCATTTTAAACTCTTCTTTAAGTCGGCTACTGAACAGAGATATGATAGATATCGATGGAAATCTCATAAGATTGAAGAGCATTAACGACCTTCTCTTTATTTCTTCTTTATCAGTTTATGAAGCTAAATTGACAAATTGGAAATATGTTATTGAGCAAGCTGAGCGTCATCTTTGGTTTTCAAATCAGTCTTTTATTTTGTTGCCGGAATTATCAGAAGATATACAGCAGAAAGCTAAGGAGTTAGCACATAGAAGAGGGGTGGGAGTAGCTGTTATGAATAATCATAAAATTATTTTTAAAACAAAAAATAGGAAAAATAAACTAATAAACACACCACTTCTTTGGGAAATAAATGAAGAGATAATAGATGGAAAATTTAAGATTGAATAACGATGATTTTTTTAGACTTGTATTAGAGAAATTATTTCGTATATATCCAGAATTAGAGATAAATCCTAACCCTATTGGTCACGGTGGTATGAAAACGGTTTATCAAGCTTTCGATAAGAATTTAAAGAAAAATTTAGTTATTAAAATAATTAAGTTTACGAGCGATGATGGTGAGAAGAGAACTAAAAGAGAGATTGATATTTTAAAATTATTATCATCAAGATATTTTCCAGTAATTTTGGATACTCAGATAGTAAAGATTGGACAGCAAGAAATCTTTATAATTCTTGAAAGTTTTGTCACTGGAAAAACATTGAGAGAGTTTAATAAAAGCGGTCTAGCATTTGAAGAAGCTGTTATAATTGGGAAGGAATTACTAGAAGCATTGGCTTTAGTTCACCAAAAAAAATTAGTTCATAGAGATGTGAAGCCCGAAAATATAATGATTACAGAAAATGGAGAGTTAGTGTTGTTGGACTTTGGAATCGCAAGAGATTTAACAGATGATTCAATAACTTCTGACTTAGCCATTTTTGGGCCGATGACAATTGGTTATGCAGCCTCAGAGCAAGTTGCAAATAAAAAAAAGTTGATTTCGGAGAGAACAGATTTGTTTTCATGGGCTGTTGTATTATATGAACTATTAACAGGAGCAAATCCTATAGTGCAAGGAGAAATCTCAAAGGAGAGAATTTTACAAAAAACATTAAAATTTTCTCCGGATTCGATTGACTTTAATAATATTCCAGAAGATTTAAAATATGTTATAAGAAAGAATTTATCTCCAGTAGTACATAAACGTTCTGGTTCGGCACTTGAAATATTAGATTTTTTAAAAAGGAAAGGTTACTAGATGAGAATGATTTTACAGCAGGGCTACGGCATGATGGCTCTGAATAAAGAATTTTCCGGCAAATACAACAATATTGAGGTTATATTGTCTCCGCGAGCTCTGCAATCAGGACAACGGCCTCAAAGATTGAAAGAGCACGCTAATGAAATAAAGAAGAACGGCGGGAAGATTTTATTTGACCCCCAATTTTACCAACCAAGGACAAACTTAGATAAAATTTTGAATTTTCCCTACTTTGAACAATTAGATTATAAAACAACTTCATTTACTGGTGAAGAAGCAAAGCAATTTTCAAAAAATGTCATCAATTTTCAAAAAAATACATTGGGTGTAGATGAGTATATTATTCCAGGAACATTTTCTAACAGTTTTAGTGAAGATTGGATACAACAACAAGAAGACCTTATTTATACAATCTTTTGGATGCAGTACTTAGTCTAAAGTTATCTGGGAAAAAGATTATTATAGGTTATGCTAATCCGCAAGATTTGATGTTTGCATCTGTTGGACTTGATGGGATTGCAACCGGGAACTATCAAAATGTTAGAAATTTTAACCCAGATATGTTTTTTATGGATGAAGAAGAGTCTATAAAGCGGAGAAGTACTTGGTATTATGATAATAATACGTTCAGTGAGTTTAAACCCGAGCAGCTAGCACTAGCACAGAATAGAGATAAGTTACATCTATTCCAACCTTCAAATGATTATACTGCTGAATATCTAGGAGCAAATCCTATAACTTCATATTTATGGAATGAGAGTATGAATTTTAAGAATTATCTTTATAGTATGTACTTGAACTGTAATGATATTTCTTCTAGTACAAAAAAATTTAGCTTTGTTGAAAGTATGTTTTTGGAAAAAGAAAAAAATCTAAAAACTCTTTTTGAAAATGGTATTCGAGAAGGGAATAGAACTTTTAGAGCTGATGCATTTGAAGCTACTTTATCTGCATTTTCTGCAATCAAAAATGATAGAGAAGAAGATATAGAAGAATTAGAGTTATTGGTTTAAGAGAGTTACTAATGACAGTTGAAATATTTGTCAAGCTATAATTTGGAAAGTTTCTGACTAGATTCAATATCAATTGAAAAATTGGAATCATCAGATATTGAGGGCGCCTGATAATCCCAAAGATTTTATCTATACAAAAATAAAAAAAACATAAGGTTTGACATAATTATAATAAATGAACTATTCCAAATTGTAGAGTTTTTGTTATATAAAAGGAACACCTCATACGAAGTGTTCCTTTCATTATCTGCATGTTCTACTTAAATTTTATTATCTAAAAAGTGTAGAGAAAAAGGTAGTGATTCGATTGATTTATACTGCAATGTAATGAAATTCAATATTTCAAAAATCGCATAAAATCAAGATTTCTACCGTCTAATGACGTGTAGTGAACCCCTTATTTAACTTCAGTAAACACAACGTGTTTGCGCAATTTTGGTGAGTATTTTTTCAATTGAAGACGGTCTGGAGTGTTACGTTTGTTTTTTGAAGTAAGGTACAAGCGTTCACCAGATTCTTTATGTTCAAGTGTAATGTTTACGCGCATGGTATCTCCCTTCTATTATTTTGCTTCTGCAGCTTTAGCAATCTTACGTCCTTTGTAGTATCCTTTCAAAGATACACGGTGAGAACGTGAGTAATCTCCAGTTGTTTCGTCAAATTTCACAGCTGGAGCTGTCAAATTGTAGTGTGTACGACGTTTGTTTTTCTTCGCTTTGGATGTGCGACGTGCAGGTACTGCCATTTTTTCTTTCCTCCGTAAGATATGATGGGCTATAAGCCCCTATTTATTTTTGGGTTAATATGACTTGCGTCAACTTTAACAGTATATCAAAAGATTTTTGTAAAGTAAAGTTACTTGACAGATTTTTTGGAAAAAGCAGAGCAGACTTGTTGATATAGGCAAAAGCTATCGGAAACCATAAAAAATATATATTGTACATTTATAGCCTTTTCCCTTAAAATGGATATATCAATTTTTAAGGAGTTTTCTTATGGCAAAAATTCATTCTCACTTCGATCATGTCGGTTCTTATCTTCGCCCCCAAGCCTTGAAAGAGGCGCGTGAGGCCTTTGCCCAAGGGAAGATTAGCAAGGAAGAACTCTTGGACATTCAAGACCGCCTGGTCAAGGAGCTGGTTCATCATCAGGTCGAAAATGGTCTGAAAGTGATCTCAGACGGTGAATTTGGCCGTTCCTGGTGGCACTTGGACTTCCTCTGGGAATTGACAGGCTTTGAAGCCTACCAGCAGGAGACTTCCTATAAGTTTCACGGCGCTAAGACCAGGACTACCAATGTTCGGCTCAATGGACAGGTAGCTGAAAACCCCAACCATCCTTTCTACCGTGACTTTGAGTATCTTCTATCCATCACACCAGCAGGAGTGACACCAAAAGTGACCATTCCAAGTCCATCTTTGGTTATTAACCGTGATCATCGTAGTGATTTATATGCTGATTACTATGATAGCTGGACAGATTTTCTTGATGGTCTCGTACAGGCTTATCAAGATACTATCAAGCGTTTTTATGACTTGGGAGCGCGTTATGTGCAGCTTGATGATACGACTTGGGCTTATTTGATTCAACAACTAGAAGACCACAAAGATCAGCCAGACGAACGTCGTGTGTTTGAAAAAATCGCAGAAGATGACGTTTATGTCATCAACAAGGTGTTAGATGGTCTGCCAGAAGATCTAACTGTAGCAACACATGTTTGTCGCGGAAACTTTAAGTCAACTTATCTTTTTGAAGGTGGTTATCATACGATTTCAAAATATCTTGGTCAGCTCAACTATGACATTTTCTTCCTTGAGTATGACGATGAACGTTCAGGAGACTTTGCGCCGTTAGCAGAGATTTGGAATGGTCGTGAGCAGGTTGAGTTAGTTCTTGGTGTCATCACATCAAAAGATTCTCAGCTAGAGGATGTTGATGCGATTGTGGCACGTATTCAAGAGGCCGCACAGCTTGTTCCCCTAAAAAATCTCGGTATTTCGACTCAGTGTGGTTTTGCGTCAACTGAAGAGGGCAATATCTTAACAGAAGAAGATGAGTGGAAGAAATTGCGTTTAATCAAGACCATCACAGATAAGGTCTGGACATCATAAGAAGAGGACAGAACAGAATCGGCTTGTTAAGGTCGAATCTGCTCTGCTTCTTTACTAGTAAGGAAAAAGTAGGATATGGATTATAAAGGATTAGCACAAGAAATTTTAAAGCAGGTTGGGGGAGAGGAAAATATTTCTGATGTCACCCACTGTGCGACACGGTTACGTTTTCATTTGGCTGATGACAAAAAAGCAAATGACAGTGCAATAGAAGCTCTAGAAGGTGTGCTTGGTTTAACGAAAAGCGGTGGGCAGTATCAGGTAGTGATTGGTAATGATGTTTCCCATGTTTATGCAGCTTTAGTTGAAATGCTTTCTGATCAGTCGGTGTGTTCACCAGAGGTAAAAAAACAGGGACCTCTACAAACGCTTATCGCTGTGATTTCAGGGATCTTCACACCCATCTTGCCTGTTATTACGGCAGCAGGGATGATCAAGGCGGCCTTATCGCTTTTAACGGTCTTTGGTTTGGTGATTACAAATGATGTCAACTATAAGATATTAAATTTTATCGGAGACGCTGGTTTTTACTTTTTGCCTATATTTCTTGGGGCTTCAGCTGCGCGGCAATTTAAAACTAACCCTCAGTTAGGGATGTTGATGGGGTCCATCTTACTCCATCCGACCTTTATCTCGATGGTGACTACGGCCAAGGAAGCTGGAAAGAGTTTGAGTTTCTTCTCCCTACCTTTGACACTTGCTTCTTACTCTTCTACGGTTATTCCGGTGATTTTAGCAGTCTGGCTTATGAGCCATGTGGAGCGTTTTGTGGATAAGATATCGCCTAAAGCGGTCAAGTTCTTCTTGGTACCGATGGTAACGACCTTAATCACTGCACTTGTTACACTTTTGATTCTTGGTCCGATTGGGGCAATTGTTGGAAACTGGCTAGGTGATTTCTTTAAATGGCTAGAAAACTTTGGTCCTTGGGTGGTTCCAACTATTGTCGGTACCTTCTCTCCTTTTCTTGTTATGACTGGGACACACTATGGTCTGGTATCCATTGGTATCAATAACCGAATGACCATTGGCTATGACACCATTGCACAGCCTGGGATGTTAGCTTCTAACGTGGCACAAGGGGGAGCTGCTCTAGCTATTGCTGTTAAGACAAAAGACACCAATAAAAGAGCGTTGGCTTCTTCGGCAGGTCTCACTGCTATCTTTGGGATTACAGAGCCTGCTTTATATGGTGTGACTTTGCAAAATAAGGCGGCCTTAATCGGCTCCATGGTAGCTGGTGGCGTAGGAGGCTTTTTCTTAGGAATTTTAGGGGCTAGAAACTTCTCAGGTGGCTCGCCAGGGCTTCTAACCATCGCAGCCTACATCGGAGAGGATACGCTCAAGTATTTTTATACAGCTATTGCTGGGTTGATTATTTCAGTCATTGTTTCCTTTGTTGTGACGTTTATTCTCTATAAAGAAGAAAGCAGATAAGGTCATCAAAAATTAGTTTTGGTAAAAACTGGTAATAACTAAAAATACAGACTATAATTCTTTAAAATACTTAAATATTAGTCAAATTCCAACTGAGCTCTATCTGTAAAATAGGTTTGATAGGCTGCATAGGAAGCAATAACAGAAGTCAAGCTAGTAGCGGATAGCAACATGAACATAACCATAATCTGGTAACGAATGGCATGGACAGGATCGACTCCTGCAAAGATGAGTCCTGTCCATGCCAGGTAGGCTGACCAGATCGACAGTCTTAGCCGAAAAATGTTCATCTTAATGATGACCGTGCTCCTCTGCATCTTCGGCAGCGATAGCAATGGCTTGGGTTTCGTGAACAGTTCCATGAGCGTGGTGGGTCGGTCCATAGATAGAGTAAATTTTAAGGTCTTCTTGACCAATATTGATAACATTAATGGTAAGTACCGTTTGGAATGAAAATAGCATCTTCTGGTCCAACCTCAGTATCTAGCGTGATCTTGTCAGCTGATTCGCCCATGATGACACGGCCGTGTCCTTGCTCAATGCGCAGGAACTGGTCATTTTCATTATGCACTTCCGCACCGATATCACTACCAACTGGAATAGACATAAGAGTGAGCTGTAAGAGTTCTCCTGTCCAAAGAGCTGTGCGGTAGTTAGTATTTTCAAGCGTTGCTGTCTCAATATTGGTTACAAATGGCGCTTTTCCATAGTCTTTAGTTGTCATAAATTCCACCTCTAAATTAGAATTATTATAAAAAGTATTTATAATAATTCTAATTACATTCTTTTTAAAATAGATGTCAAATTTTTATAAATATGATAATTTTCAGAGGATATTAAATGAATGAAAAAGAGCTAGAAAGAACTCAGCAGACAGAAAAAACGTTCCCCTTACTTCCAAATATGTAAGTTCAGTAGTAAAGAAAACTCATTTGCATTAGTTATATAGGTCAGATTGAGACTATAAACCAAGGCTTGCTGAGATTTGTTTCTCCAATTTTAACAGTCTTCTAGACTAGCTGTTAAAGTTAATCGAACATTAGACTGAGAAGTAGTGCTGAAACACCATTTTTTAGTTTTGACTACTTCTACGAGAGTTGGTAATCATGTGATGAAGTTCTTGAATAAAGTCTGCTTTTTCAACTAATTGCTCAAAAGAGAGATACATACGGGAATGGCACTAGCCCCAAAAATGAGACACAGTAAAAAGCGTATATGTTAGAAGCTAAGCTAGTCTGCATCAAGATGAAGGAGACGGGCAAGTCCACTAAGATTATCTCTCAGAATTGAACAATTGAAACTGCAGGTTAATCTCTTAAAAAGTATCGTAGTTTGGCAACAAGCTCGACAAGGGCTGCCTTGTCGAGCTTGTGTAGAGTATCGGGGAACCTATCCATCCTATTGGACTGTTTCAGTGTCAAACGCTCCACTTTCTACCGTTGGGAAGCGGGAGACGATAAACTTGAAAAAAGAGACGAGGATGTAGAGAAAATCGAGCAAGCCTGCATGGAGAATCATTTTATCTAGGGTTATCACACCGTCACGCAACTGCTCAAGCAAGCCTGTCGCCTTGCCATCAATCCTAAGAAGGTGCCAAATATAAGTAAGCCTTACTATGTGATAGAGAACAAGTTAGAACGACATGCGCTAAAGGTTATTAGTTGAACCGCCATGTGCCCAACGGCACGCACAGTGATGTGAGAAGGGATAGAGATTGGCCTCTACTTGATTCTCATTTTTTCAAAAAGATGTTTATAAAGGGATAGAGCAGCCAGAGGGCGATGCTGCAGGCTAAAGTTTCACCCAGCCAAGATGAGCCATTGATAATGGAGGAGTAGAGCAGGGCAGATTGTCCTTTGGGAGCATAGCTGCCCCAAAAGATGATGCCAGCGATAAAGTGGATAAAGTAGCGAGAGATAGTCCCTAGGAAGATCCCTAGAATTATCAGGCTCAATCCTTTAAAGGTCTCTTTCTTGGTCATTGCCTTATCCAGCCACGGTTTAACGAGTCCCCCGATGCCGACAAAACTGAAGGCGACAAAGTATTCCAAAAATCCTTGTGTGAGATTGAGCCAGTTACCGGCAGCCTCTCCAAAAGCAACTTGCAGGATCCCCCAGATTAAACCAGCTAGCATGGCGGGTTTAATACCGCGACGAAAGGCTAGGATAAAAATGGGGACCATTTTGAAGGAGAAGGAAATCCAAGGTCCCAGCGACATGGGTTGAGTTAGTAAGTCTAAAATCATGGCTAGACCAGCCAAGAGGCTTGTTTCGGCTATGACATTGATCTTGGTTTTTTGCATAAAAAAATCCTTTCCTACACCACAGTAAAGACTGGGCGTTTGCTTTATTAGCCACAATCAAAACTGTCATAAAGTCAAGGAAAAATCTTGATATTATACACATCCCTTACGCAAGCATTACCTTGTTCAGGTTCAAAGAGTTTAGGCAGCGAGACGATGGGAAATAAAATTTTCCAGTCGCTTCAGTAGCCATTCTCAGCAAAAGCTCCTCTTGTGACGCTTCCATTATAACAGGGCCTTTCTCATTTAGCAAGAAGAAAGAAGTGAAAAAATTGTTTTATTGTTGAAGAAATGATTGGTTAGAGGATGCTTGGTTCAATAATCCAAAATTGTTCCCTAAAAATTTTAGGAGAAAAAGGCGAGTCTTTTGCACGCTTTTGTGTTATACTAGGAGGGTTGCAAGACAAAATACGCTTTATAAGACAGCCTCGCACTGTCTTTTAGAAAGAGAATTCATTGAAATTTACAGAATTAAATTTAACAGAAGATATTTTGCAGGCTGTTGAAACAGCTGGCTTTGTTGAGCCATCACCCATCCAGGAATTAACTATTCCACTTGCTCTAGAAGGCAAGGATGTTATTGGTCAGGCGCAAACAGGTACTGGTAAAACAGCTGCCTTTGGCCTACCTACCCTCAATAAGATTGATGTCACTAATCCCATCATCCAAGCTCTAGTCATCGCGCCAACACGTGAATTGGCGGTACAAAGCCAGGAAGAGCTCTTCCGCTTTGGGCGTGAAAAAGGTGTCAAGGTTCGTTCTGTTTATGGCGGATCTAGTATTGAAAAACAAATCAAAGCATTGCGTTCAGGTGCTCACATTGTCGTAGGTACACCGGGACGTCTCTTGGATCTGATTAAACGTAAGGCCTTGAAGCTCAATCATGTTGAAACCCTAATTTTAGATGAAGCAGATGAAATGCTGAATATGGGCTTCCTTGAAGATATTGAAGCAATTATTTCCAAAGTTCCGAACGAGCGTCAGACCTTACTTTTTTCAGCAACCATGCCAGAAGCGATTAAACGTATCGGGGTTAAGTTTATGAAAGACCCTGAACACGTTAGAATTGAAACTAAAGAATTGACCAATGATAAGGTTGAGCAGTTCTATATCCGTGTCAAAGAGCAAGAGAAATTTGATACCATGACGCGTCTGATCGATGTGGAGCAGCCAGAGTTATCCATTGTTTTCGGTCGGACCAAACGCCGGGTTGATGAGTTAACGCGCGGTCTTAAACTGCGCGGCTACCGTGCTGAAGGTATTCATGGGGACTTGGATCAAAACAAGCGTCTGCGTGTCATCCGTGATTTTAAAAATGACAACTTAGATATTTTGGTTGCTACAGATGTAGCGGCACGTGGTTTGGATATTTCTGGTGTTACCCATGTCTACAACTACGATATTCCTCAAGATCCAGAGAGCTATGTTCACCGTATTGGTCGTACAGGTCGTGCTGGTAAGTCTGGCAAATCAGTGACCTTTGTCGCTCCAAATGAGATGGGCTACTTATCCATCATTGAAACCTTGACGAAAAAACGGATGAAGGGGCTTAAACCAGCAACGACTGAAGAAGCCTTTCAGGCTAAAAAACAGGTGGCCCTCCAAAAAATCGAACGTGATTTTGCGGATGAAGCTACTCGTGCAAACTTTGACAAATTCAAGCGTGATGCGATCAAATTGGCTGCCGAATTTTCACCAGAAGAATTGGCACTTTATATCTTGAATCTGACGGTTCAGTCTCCAGATACTCTGCCAGATGTTGAAATCAGCCGTGAAAAACCCTTGCCCTTTAAGCCATCAGGTGGCGGTTTCAAAGGCAAAGGAGGCAGCAAACGCGGCCGTAATGATCGTCGTGGTGGCAGGGACCGTGATCGTAGAGAAGGCGGCTTTAAACGGACATCAAATAAAAATCGCAGAGATTTTGAAAATAAATCGAATAAACGCCCGCATCGGACATCAAGCGAAAAGAAAACTGGCTTTGTCATTCGAAATAAGGGCGATAAATAAAACCAACACCCCTAGGAACTACTTAGGGGTGTTGGTTTTATTTACATTCTTTTTAAGTTTTCTAAAATGTCAATAAAGCCCTTACTTCTTTCTGATAAGTGTCTTGTTTTTAGATAGGCATATGAGATATAGAAATGGATGTCATCTTCTTTAAGGGGAACCTTGACTATTTTTTCAAGTCGTTGCGGAAAACTAATTTCAGTTAAGAGGCTGATGCCCAAATTTTCCTTAATAAGCTGGCCTACCATATAGACATCATCCAACTGGACTAAAACTTGGGCAAGATTTTGATATCGGCCATTCAAAATATTAAAAGCATTCAGGTGAATATGACGTTCATCAAGTAAAATGAAATTTTCCTCTAGTACATCAGCAAAAGACAACTCTTTACATGTCGCCAAGGGATGATTTTCGGATAAAACAAAGAAAAACTCTTTTTTCCAAAGCGCCTTAGTCTCCAACTTTGGATGTACCAGCGGGTTTAAACTTCCCAGCAAGCTCAATTCCATTTCCCCGTCAAGTAATTGTTCAAGCAATTCATTGGACCCTCCATGAATGGTCTGTAAATCTGATAAAAAAGAGAGCGGCAGTTGCCTTGCTGTTAGCTGCGCCACAATATAACTTGCAATAATTGGAGGAAAGCCAATCTTTGTTTTTATCATTTGAGATTGCTTTAATTCTTTGTTGAGTCTTTGTAAATCGTGTAGCATCTCTTTGCTGTGATTAGCTAAGATGCAACCTTGAGGTGTCAATGAAACTGCACGCTTGGCTGTATCCTTAACGACTAAATTACAGTCGAAAAAAGTTTCTAGACGCTTAATGGCATAAGAAATTGTCGGCTGTGTCACATTGAACGCTTTTGCAACTGCTGTAAATGATTGCAATTGTGATAACTGGTAGAAATATTCTAAATCTCTGAAGTTCATTTTTAATCTCCCTTTTCTATTATAGCATGAAGAAAGTTTTTTTATAAATAAAATTTATAAGTTCTGACTTGATTGACTATAAGATAACCGTAATGCTACAATGACGCCATAATATTAACTTTATAGGAGGTCGCCTTATGCGTGCACATGATATTTTAAACAATCCTTTTTTGAATAAAGGTACAGCCTTTAGTCTCCAAGAACGGCAGGAATTGGGTCTAGTCGGCTTACTTCCGCCCAAGGTTCAAACAATTGAAGAACAAGCCAATCAAACCTATCAACAATTCCAATCCAAGGTTTCAGATTTAGAAAAAAGGCTTTTCTTGATGGAGATTTTCAATACTAACCGTACTCTTTTTTACTATCTCTTCAGCCAGCATATTGAGGAATTCAATCCCATTGTTTATGACCCCACTATTGCTGAAACCATTGAAGCTTACAGTGAGCTCTTTGTTGATCCGCAGTACGCTGCTTATTTGGATATTAACCATCCAGAAGATATTGAAAGGACACTCAAAAACGCTGCAGGAGATCGTGATATACGCCTCATTGTCGTTACAGATGCTGAGGGAATCTTAGGGATAGGTGACTGGGGCACTAATGGAGTCGATATTTCTGTTGGAAAACTCATGGTTTATACCGGTGCTGCTGGTATTGATCCTGCAACTGTCTTGCCATTGGTTATTGATGCAGGGACCAACCGTAAAGAAATACTAGAAAATCCTCAGTATCTCGGTAATCATCATGAACGTGTTCGTGGAGATCGTTACTATGACTTTGTTGATCAGTTTGTCAGAACTGCCGAAAATCTTTTCCCTAAACTTTATCTGCACTGGGAAGATTTTGGTCGCCTAAATGCTGCTACCATTCTCAATAAATACAAGGATAAAATCCCAACATTCAATGATGATATTCAGGGAACAGGAATCGTTACACTTGGGGCTGTCTATGGCTCACTTGCGATTTCGGGTAAAAAACTAGATGAGCAAATCTATCTCTGTTATGGCGGAGGGACCGCTGGAGCTGGTATTGCTGCGCGTGTCCTCAGCGAAATGGTCAATCAAGGACTCTCAGAAGAAGAGGCTTATCAACGCTTCTTTATGGTAGATAGACAAGGGCTTCTTTTCGATGACATGGAGGACTTGACACCGGAACAAAAACCTTTTGCCAAGAAACGCTCGGATTTTGCCAATGCCGATGAACTGACAGACCTTTTGACGGTGGTCAAAACCGTTAAGCCAACTATTCTTGTAGGCACCTCTACCCAGCCTAATAGTTTTACTAAAGAGATTGTCGAAGCTATGTGTCATAATACAGAGCATCCTATGATTTTCCCACTCAGCAACCCAACCAAACTGGCTGAAGCAAGCGCTAAGAACTTGATTGAATGGTCAGATGGCAAGGCTTTTGTGGCAACAGGGATTCCAGCTGGTAATGTGACTTACAAAGGCGTTTCTTACCAGATTGGACAAGCCAACAATGCACTTATCTACCCAGGACTTGGTTTAGGCATGTTAGCATCCGAAGCAAAGCTCTTAACAGATGAAATGATTGGTGCTGCTGCTCATGCACTTAGTGGAATTGTTGATTTAAGCCAGCCAGGAGTCCCAGTTTTACCACCATTTAGAGATGTCAGAGAGGTTTCTGTCAAAGTCGCTGAAGCTGTCGCTAAGAAAGCTCAGGAGCAAGGGTTGGCACAGGTTCAAGAAAACGATATGGCTCAAGCTGTTCAAAACCTTCAATGGACTCCAAAATACTAGGGGGTAGCTATGATTTTTTTCACATCTATTGGTTCTATCTTTCCCATCATTGCTATTATTAGTTTGGGTTATTTTTTGCAGATAAAAGGATGGTTTGAAAACAGTTTTGGTGAAAACCTGTCAAAACTCATCATGAAAGTTGCGCTCCCAGCATCTATTTTTATTTCAGTTTTAAAGTATCTAAGTCTGGGTAAACTTCTTAGTTTATCGGGGAGTCTAATTTATACATTTGTGGTTTTTGTACTGTGTTATGTTATTGGTTTTTTAACCGTCCATTTTTTGAAAATCCGTCCCGGTCGCAGGGCGACAGTGATTAATACTTTTGTTAATGCTAACACCATCTTTATTGGTTTGCCTCTTAACATTGCGCTTTTTGGTAATCAAGCTCTGCCTTATTTTCTGGTTTACTATATTACCAACACCATTTCGACCTGGACGTTAGGCGTTTATCTGATGACATCTGACAGTACATCAGGACATCATAAGCAAGCCTCAGCGTTCAACTGGAAAAAATTACTCCCTGCTCCCCTGATTGGATTCCTAGTAGCTTTAGTATTCTTGCTTTTACGCCTGCCGGTTCCTAATTTTGCCAGCAGTACGTTGACTTATATCGGAAATTTGGTGACGCCTTTATCGCTGATTTATATTGGCATTGTTCTTGCCAAAGCTGGCCTTAAAACAATTCGTTTTGATCGCGACACTGTCGTTGCTCTTGCTGGACGCTTTATTTTAGCACCAGCTATGATGTATCTTTTGTTAAAGATGACTGCAAGTAATATCCCAGCAGCCGAATTTAAAACTTTTGTTGTTCAATCGGCTGCACCTGCTTTGGCAGTTCTGCCTATCTTGGCCAGTCAAGGTGAGGGAGATGTCGAATTTTCAACCAATGTCGTAACTTTAAGTACAATTTTATTTGTTTTTGTAATTCCAATTGTCGTTACTTTATTAGGGTAAGTGATACAAGAAATCTCCCCAAAACTAGTTCTTAGGGGAGATTTCTTTATTATGGCTTCGAGCCAGTTTTTCTCGTAGAGAAAAACAATAAAACCACCAGCTATGCTGGTGGCTGCTAAGGCTTTGAACTTCCATTTCTTTTTCCTGATATAATCTAATTGTTCAGGTTAGATAAAGGAGGAAAAAGAAATGGCTAAAACCAGTTACAGTTTATCACATACTAAATAGATGTGCAAATATCACATAGTTTTCACA
>NZ_JBHSAC010000037.1:30758-30998 GCF_042649885.1 Streptococcus dentapri
CTTGTCTTGATACCCCCAAAACTTTCGATTTCCGATTTTATGGGATATTTGAAAAGCAAAAGTGCTCTAATGATATTTGATAAACACGCTAATTTGAAATATAAGTATGGAAATCGAAAGTTTTGGGTTAGAGGCTACTATGTTAGTACCGTTGGACTGAATGAAAAGACAGTTGCGAAATATATTCGCGAGTAAACAACTAATCTGGGAGATTAGTTGTTCAATGACATCGCACTTGAT
>NZ_JBHSAC010000037.1:31055-46776 GCF_042649885.1 Streptococcus dentapri
AAGCCCGTTGTTACGGGCATTAGTCAAGTAATTATAGCACTAACCTGAACGAAGTTCAGCGAACGTCTTTAGACGTCGCTGGAGAGAAACGGCTTATAGCCGGTGTACAAGCTACCCGTTTTCACGGGTGGTTATGACTTTTTGGAGTAAGAGCTTGATGCTTATTGATATAATCTAGCTTTTGTTGCCGTGTTTTTTGTTTAAATTTGGCTTCAGCACTCATAGCTGCATTTTTATGGTTAAACTCTTCGGTATAAATGAGTTCAACAGGCAGTCTGGTTTTGGTATATTTAGCGCCTTTTCCAGCATTGTGAGTTGCCAGTCGCTTGTCCAAATGAGTGGTATAGCCTGTATAAAGCGTATCGTCAGCACACCTTAGGACATACATATAGGATTTGTGATTTTTGCCAAAATAGATATCATGGATTTCATCTGTGTAGTCGCCATTATCTTTGTGGACAATGAGAGGCGGCAGAAAGGTTATTCCATCGGGAGAACCGTCCTTAATGGCTTCAATCAGCAGCATATTAGCCTCTTTATCAGCCTTGGGGTAAACAAACTGGATGCGTTTAGGCACTAATTTATAGCGTCTCATTGTTTCCATGATTTCTAGAAAGCGGTCTGGTCGGTGCACCATTGCTAGGCGTCCCTTGGTTTTTAAGGCCTGTTGGCTGATCTGACAGATTTCTTCTAGGTTGGTTGTAATTTCATGACGAGCCAGCAGATAGTGCTGGCTGAGGTTTTTCTTGGACGTTTCTGTCGCCTTGAAATAAGGCGGATTGCAAAGAATCAAATCTACTTTGGAGCGAGGCACATGAGCCATGAGGTTCTTGAGATCATCGTTGACTATACTAACTTGGTCTTGGAGATTGTTGAGTTCAATTGAACGCTGTCCCATATCAGCTAAGCGCGGCTGCAGTTCAATTGCAACGATTTTGGCCTTGGTCTGGGTGGAGGCAAACAGTCCGACAGCTCCATTGCCGCTGCAGAGGTCAACAATCAGTCCCTTGGAAGGGAATTTTGGGAATCGTGAGAGCAGTACGCTGTCAACCGAATAGCTGAAAACTTCCTTGTTTTGAATAATTTTTACATCTGTCGAGAAGAGCTGATCAATTCGCTCTCCCTTGTTCAAATTAGCCTTTGTCATAGTCTCTATTATAGCACGTTTTCAAGTTGCTAAACAAGAGTAGTTTATCTTGAAATGAGCCCTTGCAAAGCCAGCGAAGACTTGATTTTTAGCATAAATTGCTATAAAATAATGAAGTCAAGAACCTAGATTTTATTGGATTTTTCTGATGAATTTAGAGTCCATCAATATGATCATTATTTTGCAGAAGCGTCCTTAATAAGAGAGGTTTTTTCTGCTGATAGAACTAGAAAGAGCAAAAAATGTCGAAAAAAAAATTAAAACGTCCTGAGGTTTTAGCGCCTGCAGGAACTCTGGAAAAATTAAAGGTCGCTGTCTTATATGGTGCAGATGCCGTCTTTGTTGGTGGTCAGCAGTACGGTTTGCGCAGCCGGGCCGGTAATTTCAGTATGGAAGAAATGGAAGAGGGCATCAATTTTGCCCATGAGCATAGTGCCAAGGTCTATGTTGCAGCCAACATGGTAACCCATGAAGGCAACGAAGAAGGTGCAGGTCAGTGGTTCCGTGATCTGCGTGATATGGGTTTGGATGCTGTTATCGTATCGGATCCAGCCCTCATCGAAATTTGTGCAACCGAAGCTCCGGGACTCGATATTCACCTCTCAACGCAAGCTTCAGCGACCAATGTTGAAACCTTCAATTTTTGGAGCAACTACGGTCTGACTCGCGTAGTTCTAGCACGTGAAGTTAATATGAAAGAACTGGCTGAGATTCGCCGTCGTACAGATGTTGAAATCGAGGCTTTTGTCCACGGGGCTATGTGCATTTCTTACTCTGGCCGCTGTACTCTCTCCAATCACATGAGCCATCGCGATGCCAACCGTGGGGGGTGTTCGCAGTCCTGCCGTTGGAAATACGATCTCTATGACATGCCTTTTGGTCAGGAACGCCGCAGTCTCAAGGGAGAAATTCCTGAGGAATACTCCATGTCCGCTGTCGATATGTGTATGATTGAACATATCCCAGACATGATTGAAAATGGTGTTGATAGCTTGAAAATTGAGGGTCGGATGAAATCTATTCACTATGTTTCAACGGTAAGCAACTGCTACAAGGCAGCTGTTGATGCTTATATGGAGAGTCCAGAGGCCTTTTATGCCATCAAAGATGACTTGGTTGATGAATTGTGGAAGGTCGCTCAGCGTGAGTTGGCAACTGGTTTCTATTACAGTACACCAACAGAAAATGAGCAGCTCTTTGGCGCTCGTTGCAAAATTCCCCAATATAAATTTGTTGCGGAAGTGGTTTCTTTTAATGAAAAAACAATGACGGCCACACTTCGTCAGCGCAATGTTATTAAAGAAGGGGACCGCGTTGAGTTTTATGGTCCGGGCTTCCGTCATTTTGAAGCGACGATTGAGGACCTTCATGATGCAGAAGGCAACAAGATTGACCGTGCTCCTAATCCGATGGAACTCCTAAGCATCACTCTTCCTCAACCTGTTAAAGCGGGTGACATGGTGCGTTCTTGTGAAGAAGGTTTGATTAACCTTTATCAAGAAGATGGCCGCAGTCAGACGATTCGGGCCTAATGTCAATAAGGATTCAGGGCTTACTTCTTGATTCTCGGAGTCGTTGTCAGCATTACCACACTACTTTGGATATTGTCGGATTAAAATGTTTTGACTGCCAGCGTTACTACGCCTGTTACCAGTGTCATGACAGTTTGGAAGATCATTCTTTTCAAGCTTATCCTAGAAAGTACCAGCAGGATTTGGTGGTCATCTGCGGTGTTTGTCATTTAGAAATGACCATTGAGCAATATCAGGCAGTATCAGCCTGTCCGAGTTGCCAATCCCCCTTTAATCCCAAGTGTTCTCAACACGATAATATTTATTTTACGGATAAATAAAGGGATTACCTAATAATGTGATGAAAGGAGCAGCCAAATGGCAGAATTTTCTTTTGAAATTGAAGAGAAGCTTTTGGTTCTATCTGAAAATGATAAGGGTTGGACCAAGGAGCTCAATCGTGTTAGTTTCAATGGGGCACCGGCCAAGTATGATATTCGGTCTTGGAGCCCAGACCATGAAAAGATGGGCAAGGGAATTACCCTGACCAATGAGGAATTTCAGGTTCTGGTGGATGCCTTTAAAAACTAAAAAGTAAGGCCGGAATGATAATCCGGCTTTTTTATGGGGATTGGCGGTCTGGTGAGAGGCTTGGCTGCTATCTAATAGTCTTATCAAGCAGACTTTCCTTGACAAAGCTTTCTGAAAGAGGTTACAATATGGTAAAGTAAAAGTTTTAATTTGTAAATAAATCTTAGACTGCCTGTTTCAAAAGAGTTTGATTCAACTTGGCAAACATAGGTCTAGGCGATATTCGATGGTCAGTAAAGGGCAACGAGATGAAAGATTTTGAAGATAATTATATCCGAGCCATCGGAGAGAACGGTGTCAGAGGTCTAGGAGATCCTCAGGTTAAAAAGGAGTTAGAGGACCGTATTTATCGCTTGAAGGAAGCTTTGGCAACAGCCAGTGATGAGGAAGCGCGTCATGAGATTCAATTCCTTTTAGACCGCGCCAAAGGTGAATACCAAAGGTACATTGTAGCAGAGAAAAGGATGGTTGAAATGATTAGGAGAGACATGCATATCAGAAAAAAACAAGAAGAGGATAGGCGTCGTAAACTGTATATTATTGCATCTAGTCTGGCTGGTGTAGCTCTCGTTGTTTTATTTGTTGTCCTGCATATCAATGCGTCTAATAGAGCCGCTGAAATTGAGGCTACAGCCAAAGCTGCCTTTCAGGATAAATCAGATAAGCAAAAGGAAACACAGTCAACTGAAGATAGCAAGCTAGGTGATGATGAGCTCTTTCCCAAAAATCTAATCGGGAAATGGTCAGGAACCATGGGAGCATCTGAAACTTCCATAACTTTTAGTGAAGATGGAGCTGTCACTATTCAAATTACCAATAGTGATGGTAGCTATAATATTATCTCAGGTGCGGTGACTTCAACGGTCGCTGTTGACGACACAACCTTTAGAATTGTAGATTACTCAGGAACGGTTTATCCCGTCCAGCTTGGCGGAATTTACACAGGTTATGATTTTGGCTATAAGTTGAGTCCAGATGGTAAGAGCCTCTACCCAATCCTTTGGCAGTATCAATATGGTCAGACACCGGACTACAGTCAGTACACTTACGACGAAAACAATCCTTATACCAAGACGGATGAGTAAGCCAAGTCATCATCAATTAAAAAAGATATAAGAGTGAGTCCTATTGATTTCGAGCTAACCGTAATCTTGGTCTAACTCTTTTTAAATGCTGCTTTTAGCAATTTGTCTGCCCAAAGAGTTGTCCTCTGCCTTTTCTAGCCTAGCATTATGTATTTCCATGGTTCTATCGGGTAAAATTTGATATAATATAAACTAACATTTGTTTAAAATTGTGGATTAGGGGTGTTTAGATGGCGGATTATTTAACCGTTAGTTCTCTGACTAAATATTTGAAATTAAAATTTGATCGTGATCCCTATTTGGAGCGAGTCTATCTGACAGGACAAGTCTCCAATTTCCGCAAGCGCCCCAACCATCAATACTTTTCGCTCAAAGATGAATCAGCGGTCATTCAAGCAACCATGTGGTCCGGCGTTTTTCGAAAATTAGGATTTGAGCTGGAAGAGGGTATGAAGATCAATGTTATCGGTCGTGTTCAGCTTTACGAACCCAACGGTTCCTACTCCATCATTATTGAAAAGGCTGAGCCCGATGGTATTGGTGCCTTGGCTGTCCAGTTCGAGCAACTCAAGAAGAAATTAGCTCAGGCGGGTTATTTTGCGTCAGAACATAAGCAGCCTCTCCCTCAATTCGTTCGGAAAATCGGTGTTATTACCAGTCCTAGTGGAGCAGTTATTCGTGATATCATTACGACCATCAGTCGTCGGTTTCCAGGCGTTGAGATTGTCCTTTACCCGACTAAAGTTCAGGGGGAGGGCAGTGCCCAAGAAGTGGCTCTCAATATTGCAGCAGCTAACCAGCGTTCGGATTTGAATCTGTTGATTGTTGGTCGGGGTGGTGGTTCGATTGAGGATCTCTGGGCCTTTAATGAAGAGCAGGTGGTGCAAGCCATTTTTGAATCCCAATTGCCAGTCATCTCCAGTGTTGGGCACGAAACCGATACTACCTTGGCTGACTATGTGGCAGACCGTCGGGCGGCTACCCCGACAGCAGCGGCTGAACTGGCTACACCTGTTACCAAGGCTGATATTTTGGCTTTGATTAGAGAAGCTCAGCAGCGGTCTTATCAGGCGCTCAATCGTCTTATCAGACAGCAGAAGGAGAGGCTTGGCAAACTCAGTCAATCAGTCATCTTTCGTCAACCGGGACGTCTTTATGATGTCCACAGTCAACGCCTAGATCGTTTGACCCTGGCCTTGACCAATCAGATGCGCAATCAATTAGGAGAGACTAAGCAGCATCATAGCTTGTTGATGCAGCGCTTAGTGGGCCTAGATTTACAAGGGCGTTTGGAGCGTCTAAAAGAAAGAATTCATCAACAGGAGCGCCTGCTCAGATCCACGATGGCCAATCAATATGACAGCAGTTTGGTTCGTTTTGAAAAGGCACAGGAGGCCCTTTTATCCCTTGATACAAGCCGCATTGTGGCGCGTGGTTATGCCATCGTTCAAAAAGATGGCCGACCTATCACCAGCGTTGACCAAGTTGAAAAGGGAGATCAACTGAACCTGCAGATGAAAGATGGAAATCTAGAAGTAGAGGTAAAAGATGTCAAGTAAAAAGAAAACATTTGAAGAAAATCTACAAGATTTAGAAGTTATTGTGACCAAGTTAGAAAATGGTGATGTGCCTCTCGAAGAGGCTATCACCGAATTTCAAAAAGGGATGGTTTTGTCGAGGGAGCTACAAAAGACTCTGACAGAAGCCGAGGAAACGCTGGTAAAGGTGATGCAGGCAGATGGAACAGAAGCCGAAATGGATAGCAATGGATAAATGTGCAAAAATTGATAGGGCAATTCGCTCCTATTATCAAGCACCTCTCGTTTCTCCAAGGCTGGTAGAGGCTATTCTTTATTCGGTTGAAGCTGGTGGCAAGCGTATCAGACCCTTGATTTTACTGAATATTTTGGAGGGATTTGGTCTTACTTTGACCGAGGCTCACTATCAGGTAGCAGCGGCTCTGGAGATGATTCATACCGGAAGTTTAATTCATGACGATTTACCAGCTATGGACGATGATGATTACCGACGTGGTCGTCTGACCAATCATAAGAAATTTGATGAAGCGACAGCTATTTTAGCAGGCGACAGTCTCTTTTTGGATCCTTTTGCTGTTTTGGCTCAGGCTGATTTAAAGTCGGAAATTTTGCTGGCTCTTATCAAAGAGTTATCTCAAGCCTCAGGAACTTTTGGCATGGTTGGTGGTCAGATGCTGGATATTGAAGGTGAAGAAAAAAGCTTAAGCCATAAGCAGCTTTATGCTGTCCATAGTAACAAAACAGGTAAGCTTTTAGCCTTTTCATTTAAGGCGGCTGGGCTTATCGCCGAACAAACACTGACGGTTCTGGATCAGCTCTGGCAAGCTGGTTTAATGATGGGAACAGCCTTTCAGGTACGCGACGATATCTTGGATCTTACAGCCGATTTTGATGAATTGGGCAAGACCCCCAATAAGGATTTAAGGGCTGAAAAATCCACCTATCCTAGCTTATTTGGATTGGATAGGTCTTATCAAATTTTGGAAGAATCGCTGGATCAGGCTACAGCTATTTTTAAAGATTTACAAGAAAATACTGATTTTATTCCAGATAATATTATAGAAATTATAGAAAGGTTGCGCCTCCATGCCTAAAGAAAGAGTGGATGTTTTGGCTCATAAGCAGGGCTTATTTGATACGCGTGAGCAGGCCAAACGTGGTGTTATGGCTGGCTTGGTAGTCGCTGTCATCAATGGTCAGCGCTTTGATAAGCCCGGTGAAAAAATAGCTGATGACACGGAACTCAAACTTAAAGGGGAGAAACTCAAATATGTCAGCCGTGGAGGATTAAAACTGGAGAAGGCCCTAGCTATTTTCGATATCTCTCTGAGCGGCTTGACGACCCTTGATATTGGAGCTTCTACAGGTGGTTTTACTGATGTGATGCTTCAAAATGAAGCAAAAACAGTCTACGCTGTAGATGTTGGAACTAATCAGCTGGTTTGGAAGTTGAGACAGGACGAGCGCGTTATCAGTATGGAGCAGTATAATTTCCGCTATGCTCAGCCTCAGGATTTCATCCAAGGTCTACCTAGCTTTGCTAGCATTGATGTTAGTTTTATCTCTTTGAATTTGATTTTACCAGCTTTGTCCAATCTGCTATCTGAAGGAAATCAGACCGTAGCCTTGGTTAAACCCCAGTTTGAAGCTGGTCGTAGTCAAGTCGGTAAGAACGGTATTATCAAAGACAAGTCAGTCCATCAAGGGGTTTTAGAAAAGGTAACAGATTTTGCCCTAGATTACGGCTTCACAGTTAAAGGGCTGGATTTTTCCCCTATTCAGGGGGGACAAGGAAACATTGAATTTCTCCTGCAATTAGAAAGAGCAGTCTTACCTCAAAATCTAGTTAGACCTCTGATTCCCCACACAGTCGAAAAAGCACACAAGGAATTTACAAATAATGAAGAAGCATGAACGTTTAGAACTCCTTCGCAAGATTATCTTAGAAAATGAGATTGAGACTCAACATGACCTGGTTGCTAAGCTGGAGGCTCATGGTCTCAAGTCAACTCAAGCTACCATCTCACGTGATATCAACAATCTTGGCATTATCAAGATTCCCGGTAAATCTGGAAAATATGTTTACGGTCTGTCCAAGGAGTCAGCTCGTAAATTGATGACGCCCCTACAGCAGTCCTGTGAATCAATTGTAAGTTTGTCAGAACCAACAACTGGTTTAGAACAGATGCTCAGCATTTCGGTTATTCCGGGGAATACCCGCTTATTGAAGCGCCTCTTACTTCAAGAATATCAAGATCAGATTTTCAGTATCTTAGCTGATGATGATAGTATTTTAGTCATTTTGAAAACAACGGCTTTTGCGAAAGAATTACGTTACTTACTAGCCGCTTGGATTAAGCAGCACCACTGATTGAGAGAGTCTTATGTTATTAGAAATTTCCATAAAGAATTTTGCCATTATTGAAGAAATTTCCCTCAATTTTGAAAACGGGATGACTGTTTTGACGGGTGAAACAGGTGCCGGAAAGTCTATCATTATTGATGCCATGAATATGATGTTAGGTGCTAGAGCTAGTACTGGAGTCATCAGGCACGGAACTAAAAAAGCAGAAATTGAAGGCTTTTTTACAGTTGAGGAAAGCCCTGTCCTCAGTCAAGTTCTGCTTGATAATGGTATTGAACTCAGTGATGAATTGATTATTCGACGAGAAATCTTTCCCAACGGTCGCAGCGTCAGTCGCATTAACGGTCAGATGGTTAATTTATCAACCTTGCGTTCAGTTGGACAATATTTAGTTGATATTCATGGACAGCACGACCAAGAGGAGCTCATGAAGGCTTCTTGTCATATCGCTCTCTTAGATGAATTTGGGGATGAGGAATTTTTAGTCATCAAAAGCAAGTATCAGACCACCTTTGATGCTTATCGTAACTTGCGCAAACAAGTGCTGGCTAAGAAAAAGAATGAGGAAGAGCACAAGGCGCGTATCGAGATGCTAGAGTTCCAGATAGCAGAGATTGAGGCAGCTGATTTGAAGTCTGGTGAAGACTTAAAGCTTAATCAGGAACGTGATAAGCTACTGAATCATAAGAATATCGCTGATACATTAACCAATGCTTATGCTCTGCTGGATAATGAAGATTTCTCCAGCCTGTCCAATGTCCGTTCTTCTATGAACAATCTAATGACCCTAGAAGACTTTGCCCCTGTTTACAAGGAACTGTCTTCTAATTTATCTGAATCCTACTATATACTAGAGGATGTGAGCAAGCAGCTGTCCGAACTTATCGATGATCTTGACTTTGATGGCAATCGTCTCAATGTAATAGACGATCGTCTCAATATTATCAATACCATCACTCGTAAATACGGCGGCGGAGTTGATGATGTCTTGGATTATTTTGATACTATTACTAAGGAATATAATCATTTAACTGGTAATGATTTGCGGTCTGATGATTTGGAAGGTGATTTAAAGAAACTGGAGCAGGAGCTTCTTGCTTCGAGTCAAGAACTCAGCCTTAAACGTCATGCTCTGGCTAAAATATTAGAAGAAGATATCAAGCGGGAGTTGACCGACCTTTATATGGAAAGGGCAGATTTTCAGGTTCACTTCACTAAGGGCAAATTCAGTCGGGAAGGTAATGAGCAGATAGAATTTTACATTTCAACTAATCCTGGTGAGGGTTTTAAACCTTTGGTAAAAGTTGCTTCTGGTGGGGAGCTTTCCCGTTTGATGTTGGCAATTAAGTCTTCTTTTGCCCGTAAAGAAGACAAGACTAGTATCGTTTTTGATGAGGTTGACACTGGTGTATCAGGGAGGGTTGCTCAGGCCATTGCTCAAAAGATTCATAAAATTGGTAGTCACGGTCAAGTATTAGCGATTTCTCATCTCCCGCAGGTAATCGCAGCGGCGGATTATCAATTCTTTATCGAAAAGGAGAGTAAAAATGACTCAACGGTTTCAACCGTTCGCCTATTGAGTAAGGAAGAAAGGATTGAGGAAGTAGCCAAAATGCTAGCAGGAGATCAAATTACTCAAGCTGCTCTCATCCAAGCGCAAGAATTATTAAAGCATTTATAAAAATTACAAGTCACAAAATTTTAGTGACTTGTAATTTTTTTTGAAAAAATAACTATAGTTGATCAATACTACATTTTGGATTGTTTTTCTCAAATTTGGTTCAACAACTACTATATCTTGTAGTAAAAGGAAATTATGAGATAAATTTCAATCTTTTATCTTCCTAAAAATATTAAAATACTACTTGTCAAATAAAGAGAGAGATAGTATAATAATTTCCGTATTCACAAGAGAGAGATTTAATATAAATAGTATTTCAATACTGATTTTTGCTTGTTACAGGCTAACAGCTAATACTATATGGGGAACACTATGCTAAAGAAAATGATTAGTACGGGAATAAGAAATAAAAAGAAATCAAAAAATTTAACCTTTGATTTAGAGTTGGCAATACTCATCATCGGTGGAATCCTTTTGGCCTTTACCTTGGGAGCTATTGAGCAGCAAGTTAGCTCGGATACTTCTTCATCTTCACAACCTGTGGCCCAAACAACAGGGGAGATTCTCTCTTTAGATGTCAATGGCGTTCTTAATGGCGATTATTCATCAGTTGTTGGGACTTGGAAGAGTGATAATGGTGCTAGTTTAACCTTTGATACTGCTGGACAAGTGACCTATAAGAGCAAAAAAGGTCAGGTGAGCAAAAACACTATCTATAATGCCCGTCTTTTAGATGGACGTTTAGAAGCGCAATTTGAAACCAAAAGTGGCAGAGTTGTTACAATCTTTTTAATTCCGGCCGGAACGACTAGCAAATATTTAGATCAGACCTATTCTTCGGATGCTGTTTTAGTCAACAATAGCACCACAGACGATAACAACCCCTTTTACAGATAATTGCATAAAATACAAGAAGTGTCGATTCTATTATCGATGCTTTTTTGTCTTTTTAGAAGTAGGAGACCACCTATTTTATTGAAATTGATCATTATTTAGAGTACTGTCAGCCTTATTTCCTATAAATTTTATTTTTTAATGGAAATAACTTGACAATCGTTCTCAGATATTTTAGAATAACTACATATTTATTCAAAAGAGGTGCATAAAATGAAGGCTGCGATTGTTGGTGTTACTGGTTACAGCGGTTTAGAACTCATTCGTTTACTGAATCAGCACAGTCAGATTGAAGTGGCTGAAATCTATGCTACTAAAGAGATTGGACGCAAAATATCTGATTTATATCCCCATCTGAAAGGGATCTGTGATTTGGAGATTCAGGAATTCAAGGCTATGAATATTATTCAAAATACGGATCTTGTTTTTCTGGCAACGCCGAGCGGTGTGGCCAAGGAGGTTTCAAAGATCTTTGTAGCGCACGATTTTCCAACTGTTGATCTTTCGGGAGATCATCGTCTGTCTGCGAGCAGTTATCAGAAATGGTATGGCAAGGGAGCGGCGGATTCAGAGGTGTTAGATAAATTCACCTATTCTTTAGCAGAGTTTACAAGCGACCAAGGGAAATTCATCTCCAATCCAGGTTGCTATGCAACAGCGACAGAATTAGCGCTAATCCCTCTGCTGACTTCCCAGAAAATCGATTTAGACACCATTATTGTTGATGCAAAAAGTGGATTAACCGGTGCGGGTAAAAAATTAGCAGAATCTAGCCATTTTGTTAATGTGCATGATAATTATATGACTTATAAATTGAATCAGCACCAACATATCCCAGAAATTGTTCAGGAGCTACAGCAATTTAATTCTGACTTAGAGCATATCCAGTTTTCAACCTCCTTGTTACCTATTAACCGCGGTATCATGGCGACCGTTTATGTCAAGGTAACAGATGATGTGACGGATGAAGAAATTCTAGAGCTATACCAAGAAGCCTATGCCGATAAGTTTTTTGTCCGTATCCAAAACGGACTCCCCGATTTACATGATGTGTTAGGTTCTAATTTTACGGATATCGGTTTTGCCTACAATCCTGTGACTAAGGTGCTGACTGTTGTTTCCGTAATTGATAATCTCGTGAAAGGGGCTGCTGGTCAGGCCATTCAAAATGTCAATCTAGCCTGGGGATTTGAAGAAACCAATGGACTCCTAGCAGGCCCCAGCTACCTATAGAAAAGAGGTTTATGATGCAAGTAATAGATGGTAATATTGCAAGTCCTCTAGGTTTTTCCGCGGATGGCTTGCATGCAGGATTTAAGAAGCGGAAAATAGATTTTGGTTGGATTGTTTCGGAACATCCTGCCAGTGTAGCAGGTGTCTACACCACTAATAAGGTAATTGCAGCTCCCTTGATTGTGACTAAACAGTCGGTTGAAAAGGTGCAGAAAATGCAGGCAATTGTTGCAAATTCAGGTGTTGCAAATTCCTGTACCGGTATTCAAGGCATGAATGATGCCTATGAGATGCAGAAATTAACAGCTGAAAAATTAGGCATTGCAACTGATTTGGTCGGAGTCGCTTCTACGGGTGTCATTGGAGATTTACTACCAATGGATATTCTGAAAAACGGACTCTCTAAAATTGTCATCAATGGTAATGCTGGTGATTTTGCTAAGGCAATTCTAACAACTGATACAACAACCAAGACAACAGTCGTAACTGAGATGTTCGGCCACGACGAAGTCACTATGGCTGGTGTTGCTAAGGGGTCTGGTATGATTCATCCTAATATGGCCACCATGCTAAGTTTTATCACATGTGATGCTAATATTTCAAGCGAAACCTTGCAAAAAGCTCTATCGGCAAAGGTTGAGACTACCTTTAATCAAATTACGGTAGATGGAGATACCTCTACCAATGATATGGTTTTAGTTTTGGCAAATGGCTGTGCAAAGAATCAGGAAATTTTGCCAGATACACCTGAATTTGATGAATTTGTAGCCATGCTTGAGTATGTCATGGCAGACCTGGCTAAGAAGATTGCCAAAGATGGTGAAGGAGCAACTAAACTCATTGAAGTTGAAGTAATCAAGGCTCCCAATAGTTTAAATGCACGTATGATGGCAAAGAGCGTTGTTGGTTCTAGTCTTGTTAAAACAGCGATTTTTGGTGGAGATCCGAATTGGGGACGTATTTTGGCAGCAGTTGGCTATGCTGGTGTCAATATTCCTGTAGATAATATTGATATTTATCTGGCAGATATTCCAGTCATGCTGGCATCTAGTCCTGTTAACTTTGATGAGGAAGAGATGCAGGATGTCATGCAGGCAGATGCTATTAAAATCGTTGTTGATTTGCATGCAGGAGATAGTGTCGGTAAGGCTTGGGGGTGCGATTTGTCCTATGATTATGTCAAAATTAATGCTCTCTATCGAACTTAACAGCTGAGTCATTAGCAAAGGAAAACAAATGAAAAATGTTATTGTTATTAAAATTGGCGGAGTAGCCAGTCAGTACTTGAGTACGGATTTTCTCAGTCAGGTCAAAGACTGGCAGGATGCTGGCCAACTTCTTGTTATTGTACATGGCGGTGGTTTTGCTATTAATAAATTAATGGAAGAAAATCAGGTTCCAGTCAAAAAAATCAATGGGTTACGTGTCACCAGTAAAGACGACATGGTTTTAGTAAGTCATGCTCTTTTTGATCTGGTTGGGGAGAATTTACAGGAGAAATTAAGGCAGGCAGGTGTTCTTTGTCAGCAGTTAAAATCAGACCTCAAGCATGTGGTGTCTGCTGACTATTTGGATAAAGACACCTATGGTTATGTCGGTGATGTGACTCGTATTAATGAAGGGGTTATTGAAAGTTTTCTTAAGAACAAGCAGATTCCTATTCTTGCTTCTTTAGGCTATTGCAAAGAGGGGGACATGTTGAATATCAATGCTGATTATTTAGCGACAGCAGTGGCAGTAGCGCTTGCAGCTGACAAACTGATTTTAATGACTGATGTTAAAGGCGTTTTAGAAAATGGAGCCGTGCTGGAAAAGATAAGCAGTCAGCAAGTTCAAGAAAAAATTGATGCTGGTGTGATAACAGGTGGAATGGTTCCCAAAATTGAAAGTGCTGCTAAAACAGTAGCTGCTGGTGTTGGTCAGGTTTTAATAGGTGATAATCTATTGACAGGAACGCTTATTACAGAAGATTAAGGGAAAGGAATTAAAATCGAATAGAAAAAAGGTTTACTTAATTTAAATATCCTAAAAAAGTGCTCTCTAGCAATTTTTAGTACTTATGTTTTCTAAAACTTCCTTCCTTTCTATTCGTTTTTAAGTAATTGTTTATGAGTAAATTATTTCAAAATTATAAAAGAGCAAACCTTGAATTTATCAAAGCAGAAGGCAATTATCTTTTTGACAGTCAAGGGAGAAAGTACCTAGATTTCTCAACAGGCATTGGCGTGACTAATCTTGGTTTTCATCCACAAGTTCAAGCTGCCTTGCAAAAACAAGTTGAACAAATCTGGCATACACCTAATCTTTATCAAAACAGCTTGCAAGAAGAAGTTGCTGCTAAGCTGATGGTCGATAAGGATTACTTGGTCTTCTTTTGCAATAGCGGTGCGGAAGCCAATGAAGCGGCTATTAAAATTGCCCGTAAGGCAACAGGCAAACAAGAAATTATTACCTTTCAGAATTCTTTCCATGGCAGGACTTTTGGCGCCATGTCCGCAACAGGACAGGATAAAATCAAAGCTGGTTTTGGCGATGCCGTACCGCATTTTCACTACGCTGTTTTCAATGACTTGGATAGTGTTAAAGATTTGGTGACAGAAAACACAGCTGCTATTATGTTGGAACTTATTCAAGGAGAGTCTGGTGTGCTGCCTGCTAAGCAGGACTTTGTGACAGCTTTGGCTGACTACTGCCAGAAAAATAATCTCCTTCTTATCATAGATGAGGTGCAGACAGGCATGGGACGTACTGGAAAGCTCTATGCTTTTCAACACTATGGCATTAATCCAGATATTTTTACACTGGCAAAAGGTTTAGCCAATGGTATCCCTGTCGGTGCTATGTTGGCTAAAGAGAAGCTTGGGGTTGCCTTTGGTCCCGGTTCACACGGTTCAACCTTTGGCGGCAATAAATTGGCTATGGCAGCCAGTTCGGCAGTTCTTGATGTTATGATCGAAGCAGGTTTCTTAGAGAAGGCTTGGGAGAATGCTCATTATTTACAAGAACAACTCACAGCTGCCTTGCGGGATACTGATGAGGTCACTCAAGTGCGCGGACTTGGTTACATGATAGGTATCGAAACGACAACGGATCTAGACCAGTTAGTTGCTGCAGCTCGCGACAGAGGTCTTGTTGTCCTCACAGCAGGAACTAATGTCATTCGTCTTCTGCCGCCGCTGACTCTGACCAAGGAGGAGATAGATCAAGGTGTTGCCATCTTGGCTGATATTCTTGCGCAGTAAAAGTTATAAAGCTTGTCAGGTTGAAGAGAAGAGCTCCATTTGCCCCTCTTTTTTGCACAAGAGAAAAACTCTTAGAAATAATGATTCTAAGAGTTTTTATTTAAATCTGGGTTTAAACAACATCAAGCTAGTTCTTCGCTGTCCAATAATACAAACGAACACCTAGAGGAAGAGGAACGATGACATCAAGAGAATCAGAGACACCATCTTCTAAAGCAGCCAGTTTTTTGCCTCCATCAAATCAAATTGTTCCAATGCATTGTAGTCATAGAATTAACTCTACTTCTTCTTACTTGAATCTCCTAGCTTCTGCACTAGTGATTAGGTTTGGTCTCTATCGCTTGCCTAGCAAGGGATAAAGACTGCCAATCAATCCTTGCGTTAATCTGGTAAAGCTAGAGCAAAACAAAAAAAGCAGGACTTTGGCACTGCCCCCCTAACATGAGACAGAAGAAAAACACTCCTGTTGAAATCTAGTAAACTAGAAACAGGAG
>NZ_JBHSAC010000038.1:0-857 GCF_042649885.1 Streptococcus dentapri
CGTCTTTAACTAGTGTTACTAAAGGAGTCTCTTATGAAGAAAAGCACCAAGATCACCCTAATCAGTTTAGCAGCGTTAGCCATTTTAGCAGGAATAGGAGGAAGCCTGATGGTCAAAGATGATTTTAACAGCCGCTTTGAGGCCTTTGTCAAAGCCAAGCGAGAGCAACAAGCAAAAGAAGCTGAGAAAAAGCAGCGAGAAGCAAAGATGACAATCAAGGAGAAGCAGTTGGCCTACCTCAAAGAGCACCAGCAAGAGATTGTGGATTTTGTGAAATCGCAGAATTCCAGAATTGAGTCAGTGCAGATTAACTGGAAAAGTATGAAGGTTGAACAATCAGGCAATGGAACGCCTCAGGGTGGCGGTTATAATTTATCGCTTAGTGGAAAATTTAACAATCTGGAAAATACTAAATTTACTGTTGATTTTTATTTGGAGCGCAAGGATGATATACCAGATGTAGAAGTAATTAGTATGCTCAATCCTCCTATGATTGATGAGGGTAATATTTGGGACGTATATGGTGAGGAATAGAAGGAGAAATTTATTTTGACTAGTTGGAATTTAGATAATTTTGATAATATTTATGCTACTTTAGCACAATCTGCCTATACAGGAAGGCCGATTAGTTTCCCAAAAAAGAGTCAGGAAAAAACAGAGAAAATTGATTTCTCTCAAGATGTTACTTATAAGTATAAAGAAAATGGAAAAATTCATAAGGAAACTACCCAAGGTGCTTCAGGTGACGGCTACCCCGATAAGAGTGATCCCAACGCCAGTAAAACAGAGCTCTACCTCCAGCCTGATGAAACGCTTCATACGACAAAAGACGGCCATCAAAAAGGCCTTCTGACCGA
>NZ_JBHSAC010000039.1:0-43401 GCF_042649885.1 Streptococcus dentapri
CTCCTGTAGAGTACAGAAAACTGGCCGCATAAATGTGTTTTTCTTCTGTCCCATTATGTGGGTGCAGTGCCTATTCTCCAACTTTTTTTCTATATTAATTTTGTGCCTTATGCTGTTTTTCAACACTTACGATTTCGACATCGTAACTACCAGCTGGAGATTCGATCGTGACTTGATCACCTGTTTTTTTACCAATAAGGGCTTGTGCAATAGGACTTTCATTGGAAATTTTACCAGAAAAAACATCTGCGCCAGCAGCACCAACGATGTAGTAAGTATCCATATCATTGGTGCCCACCTCTTTCACCACTACAGTTTTACCGATTGCTACCTCATCAGAAGCAACAGCATCGCTGTCAATGATTTCAGCATAACGGATTTTTGTTTCAAGAATTTGAATTTGCCCTTCAACAAAAGCTTGTTCATCTTTGGCTGCATCGTACTCAGAATTTTCGGAAAGATCACCATAAGAACGAGCAATTTTGATGCGTTCCACAACTTCAGGACGACGAACCAGTTTTAAATCTTCTAATTCTTGTTCAAGTTGTTCCTTTTCTTCAAGGGTCATAGGATAGGTTTTTTCTGCCATTTTTATTTTCTCTTTTCTATTATTTTATTCAAAATCAAGAGGCAAGAACAAAGTCCAGCCTCTTTTAATATGACTTTAGCCAAAGGATATTATACCACTATTTTTCAGATAATGCTTACTCGCTACTATCTGAAACCTTCTTATTGACATAAGTATCAACATTCTTTTGATGATCCTCATAATTTTCAGAATAATAAACATTTCCAGTATCAACATCAGCGACAAAGTAAAGATAATTGGTATCCGAAGGATTTACCACAGCCTCAATTGCTGATAGACTCGGACTGTCAACCGGTCCAGGAATAATTCCTTTATTTTTATAGTCATTATAAGGTGAATCAATACTAGTATCGATATTAGCATCTTCCTTGAGTGATGTTTCATCACCGAGTTTACCAAGTGCATAGAGCACAGCAATGTTAGACTGCAATTCCATATCGCTATCTAAGCGGTTATAAAAGACACTAGCAATATTGCGACGATCTTCGTCTGTTTTACCTTCTTTTTCAACGAGGGAAGCCAAGGCAAGGATTTCATTAACATTGTAATTAGACTGACTAATACTATCATAATAGCTGGACATATAACCGTCCATTGTTCCCAGCATTTGATCAACGATATCTTCCAATTTGGTATCTTTAGAATAATCATAAGTCGCCGGGAAGAGATAACCTTCAAGCTGATAGGATGCTGTTTGCGCATCTGGAATATCCGCTAAAAGTCTTGGATATTTTTCCTTCATTCTTTCGATGAAGTTTTTATCCTTCATTAATTTAAGGAAAGCCTTGGAGCTATATGGTGTTTTATCACTCTTACTTTTAGTGTTGGCATTGCTTTCTATAGCTTTAGCAATTTGCTCAATTGTATATCCTTCTGGAATGACAACCTTACCAGTATTTGGGTCTGTCGGTTCTGTCGTTCCTCCAGTCTGCAGTTGTTTGATGATATCATCAACACTCATGCTAGCCTTGAAATTATAGTAGCCATTTTGCAAATTGTTGTAATTTTTAAACTTGGTATAGTAATTGAAAACTGTGGCATCTTTAATAATATTTTTATCTTCAAGAATTTGTCCAATCTCTTTATTACCAGAACCCTTAGGAATTTCCACTGTCACATATTTAGTAGATTTAGCATCTAAAGGAGCTAGACTAGATTTGACATAGTAATAGCCAAAGCCAGCACCTGCTAGAATAGCAATCAGGATAATCCCAATGATCCCAAACGTCAATTTCCGAGCTAATTTAGACTTTTTCTTGCGGTGTTTAGAATCCTTACGCGAAGCTCTTGCGTTTTCATCTAAATCTATTTCATCTGCATCATTATCATTATTGGCCTCATGTTCAATATCATTAGATGGAACTGGAGACTCCATTTTTTCTTCTGACTCAAAGTCTGAATCAGAAGCTGAATCTGCATCGTCTTTTGAACCTTCTGACTGTGAAAGATTATCAGATTCTTGGTCAGACCTTTCTTCTGTCTCTGAGACTGCGCCGGCCAGAGTAGTAGACTTGATATCTTTAATCGGAATTGGGATAGTAAATCCCGAAAGATCAACCTCTTCAAATGTTGGAGCCTCTGAAGGAATCGAAGGGATGGAGCTAGAAAAGCCACTACTTTCCTCAATCGGTTCTTGCTCAGGTTCTTCAAATGGACTGAGTTCTTTTAGATGTTCTTTTTCCTGAATTTTTTTAAGTGCTGCTGCTTCGGCAAGAGCACGCTTTTGCTCTTCTTCTGCCGATTTAGCAGCTAGCTCCTCCTGACGGCGAAGCCGGGCCGCAGCATCCTGCCAGTTGAAATTTGGATCAACCTGACGAGTCTTTTGTGTCTGACTATCTGGGTCCAAGCCATCAGATAAGGTTGAGTCGGCTTCATTACTCTGGATTTCTCTTAAACGATTCGCTTCTTCTAGTTCGTCCAAAATCTTATCTTTGAAGTTATCACCGGTAGATTTCGACTTATCGTCCTTAAAATCAGTCAAAGCTTGTCCTCCTAACAATTATCAGACGCCATTATATCTTAAATTATAGGTAAATGCAAATTTTTCAAGCATTGTTACCAAGCCGTAACAATATTGACAAAGATCAACGATATTCCCAAACCAAATTATACCAAATTTGTCCCCCATGCTGTGAGGAGGATTCTCCCTCATCACTAAAACCGTTCAGCTCATAATAAGAAATCAGCTCCGCACGACAAGTCAGACTGATACCCTCACGACCTTGAGCAAGCGCCAAATCTTTTAACGCTGCTAAAAGAGCTGTACCAATTCCTTGCCCTTGATAGTTCGGCGCTACTGATAAAGATTGGACTGCAATAAAACCAGATTGACCAGAATTAGGCTTGATGGTTTCAAAGAGATCATCGGTCAGATAACGTTTATCTATAACAGGACCAACAATGTAACCGACAACCCGATGATCAAGTTCTGCCACTAAAAAAGTATCAGGAATTATCGCCAGTCGCTCCTTCATTGCTTCTGGGCTCGCCGCTTCTTCCCTTAAGAAATTAACCATTTCAATATCAAGGATTTCACCATAATCTTCCTTCTTAGCATGTCTAATAATCATAAAATCTCCCTAAAAATGGAAAGAGGCTGATAACTATCAACCTCTGATTTAAGTCCAAGATAATCTATCTGTTTAGTAAGCTATACTATTGAGTACTGGTTGCTAGATTAGCGACCAATTCTTCAAAAGAGCGTTCATAAAGCTGAATATCACCAGCTCCCATAAAGACATAAACGGCGTTATCATGATCAAGAAGAGGAGAGACGTTTTCAATCGTCACAATTTTAGCTGGTTTATCAAGTTTAGCAGCCAAGTCCTCAACCTTAATATCACCATGGTCGCTTTCACGCGCTGAACCATAGATTTGAGCCAGATAAACACTGTCCGCCTCATTTAAAGCTTCCGCAAACTCATCCAAGAGGGCGATAGTACGAGTAAAAGTATGAGGTTGGAAAATTGCCACAATCTCCCTTGACGGATATTTCTGGCGGGCGGCATCCAAGGTCGCAATAATTTCAGTCGGATGATGGGCAAAGTCATCAATAACAATTGTATCATTGATAATCTTTTCGGTAAAGCGACGCTTAACACCGCTAAAAGTCTTAAGGTGCTGGGCTACCAAATTTATATCAAAACCAGCAATATAGAGATTACCGATAACAGCTGTAGCATTTAAAATATTATGCCGTCCAAAGGCTGGAACATGGAAATCCCCTATAATTTGGTCCTTGTATTTAACCTTAAAGTCTGAACCGCTAGTCGTACGGACAATATCAAAAGCGATGAAGTCATTACTTTCTTCAAAACCGTAGTAGTATATTGGAGCATTAGCTGTTATTTTACGAAGATAGTCATCCTCACCATAGATGAACAGCCCTTTTTGAACTTGTTTAGCGTAATCATTAAAAGCGCTGAAAACATCATCAATAGAAGTAAAATAATCTGGATGGTCAAAATCAATATTAGTAATAATTGAATAGGCCGGATGATAGGGCATAAAATGACGCTCATATTCATCAGATTCAAAAACGAAATACTGACTGTTTTTAGAACCTCGTCCTGTACCGTCTCCAATAAGGAAGGAAGTATCCGTGATATTACGCAAAACATGGGCTAATAGACCTGTTGTAGACGTTTTACCGTGAGCACCGGCCACACCAAAACTGACAAACTGCTCCATAAATTCACCCAAGAATTCATGGTAGCGTTTAAAGGTGAAACCATTTTGGATAGCATAAGCTACTTCAATATTATTATCTTGGCGGAAGGCGTTTCCAGCGATGAGTTCAATATCTGCAGTAATATTTTTTTCATCAAAGGGTAGGAGTTTAACACCTGCTTGCTCAAGACCGCGCTGAGTAAAATAATATTTCTCAACATCTGACCCCTGAATCTTATACCCCATTTGATGCAGCATGAGTGCAAGAGCACTCATACCTGAACCTTTTATTCCAATAAAATGATAGGTTTTCGACATAGTTTTTCCTTTGGTTACTCCTCATCTAGAGTTAGATTAAGCTCTTTAGCAATTTGATGTGTTCGCTGCTGTCTAGTCTTTTCATGATTGTAAATTTGACTTCGCTTAAGGAAATCGTAATTATTTTTCTTCGTTTTTTTAGTTGAAGGGTTCTCAGGCTTTTGATAAGTCTGCGGTAGTTCCGCCAAAATGTAATTGTCTTGATGAAGATTGTGACTTAGACGCGCTAGGTCATTGTTAGGCTGTTCCTTTTTACTTTCTGGCATCTTGGTATTGAAAAATTTAGATGACTTGGTATTAGCAGACTTAGACACGGTTGTTTCACGACGTTGAAAACTTGGTTTATTAGGAATCTTAACCTCTTTTGCAATGTAAGATTGACGCTTACGCTTAAGATCCTGCCTCGCTTCTTCACGCGCTAACTCGGCATAGGATTTACCCGCATCGACTTCGGACACATAGTTTTTGACACGGGATGGAGAAGCTGTAGAATGAACAGGAACACGATTTTCTTCATGAGAGGTATAGACCTTATCCTGATAGTCTCCATGGATATTATTGATTAAATCTTCATTATCATATAGCTGCATTTGTGGTGCTGTTGTGATGACTGTTTCATCATCGGGCACCAATGGAAACTGGTGATTTTTTCTGGTCATAAGCACTCCCTTTCCTGATTTTTGAGTACAGCTCTAGCATTACTATTATACCCTAAATAGGCCGCTTGTCAAAAGGTTATTAGCTTTTGATTCCTAAAATTTCCTTGATTTCCTCAATAGTCATATTAGCACGACTTTCATCTCCATCTAAAACTGTCGTCACAAGATTTTTCTTAGAATCTTGTAGTTCCAAAATTTTCTCCTCTATCGTACCGCGAGTAATCAGACGATAAACCTCAACATTCTGCTGTTGACCGATACGGTGGGCGCGACTGATTGCTTGCATTTCGACAGCCGGATTCCACCAAAGATCAATCAGAATCACTGTATCAGCACCTGTCAAATTAAGACCGACACCACCTGCCTTAAGCGATACTAAGAAGACGTCCTTGCTGCCATTATTAAAGGCCTTGGTCATTTCCTGCCGCTGCTCGGCAGGTGTGGAACCGGTGATCTTATAACTGGTTAAACCAATTTTAGCAGCCTCTTCTTCAGCAATATCCAGCATATCTCTAAACTGAGAAAAGATTAAGGTGCGATGACCACTCTCCTGAATTTGGCTGAGTAACTGGCGCAGGCTAGCAAGTTTACCGCTGTCTCCTTGATAGTCCATAAAGAGAGCCGGAGTGTCACAAATCTGGCGCAGGCGAGTGATGCCGGCTAGAATTTCAATCTTTTGGCGATTCAATTCAAAATCTGTCGACTGGCTTACACTGCTTTGAATCTGACGCAGCTGAGCTAGATAGATGGCTTTTTGTTTATCAGCCAATTCATTATAGTAAGTACTCTCTATCAATTCTGGTAATTCCGGTAGGACATCTTCTTTCTTGCGACGCATGACAAAAGGTTTAATATACTGAGCTACTTGGCTGGCTTCCAGTTTAGAAAATTCTTTTTTAGATGGTAAGAGACCCGGTAAGATGATCTGGAAAATAGACCAGATTTCCAAAAGTTTATTTTCGATGGGTGTTCCAGATAGCGCAAAGCAATTACCTACTTCAAAAGCCCGCAAATATTGAGCAATCTTGGTTTGCGTATTTTTCATAACCTGAGCTTCATCTAGGATTAAATAATCATAATAACCAACTTGATATTTTTCAAAATCCTGACGAAAAGAAGCATAACTGGTGATTGTTACTTGATGATTTTCGGTGATAATAGCATCGCGATCCTGCTTGAGTCCATACGAAACTACCACATCAATATTAGGAGCAAATTTTTCAAATTCATCTTTCCAATTATAGATCAGACCAGAAGGAGAGAGAATCAAAATCTTAGATTGTTTTTTAATTTTAGAAGTCAAGAAGGCAATGGTTTGAAGTGTTTTACCAAGTCCCATGTCATCTGCTAAAATGCCACCAAACTTATAATGATCCAGCATCGACAGCCATTTAACACCTGTCACTTGATAATCTCTCAACTGAGCTTGAACCGAGACACGCTCAATTTCAAAGGCTTCTGGGTGGGTTAAGTCATGGGCCAGCTGCCTAAAATCAGCTGAAAAATCAACACGATCAAAATCTTTAAAAAGTTCAGAGAGCTGAAAGGCTGCTAGACTGTCCAATTGTAAATGACCATTGTCAAGTGGCTTAGCCCGCAGATCCCTCAGAGTCTCACTGACTCGCTGAGTTTCCTCATCAAAGACAACAAGATGACCACTGTCACTGATATAATAGGCTTCGCTTTGAAAGAGAGCCTTCAAGGCCTGACTGACATCCCCCTCATGGATAGATGAAAAATCAAAAGAGATATCTAAAAGCCCTTGTTCGGTAGTAACTTGAACTTGAGGTTTTTCTGTATAGCGCAAGTCATCCAAACGTTTACCTAAATGAACTGTTCCCAACTGTTCCAAACGCGGAAGGGTCTGGTTGAAAAAGTGATAAAGTTCATCACCACCAGTTAGGGGTAGGTGGTGAGCTGAAAATTGGCCAATAAATCCTTCTGCTGCTAAAACTCTAGCTAGATGTTCTTCGCGTTTGAAGTTACTGGTAAAGGGCAGCTCTTTTAGCTCTTCCTTACTCCTAACTATCAGCTCTCCATCATAGTCATAAGTCATTTCCAAAAGGATATCTTGATTGTCAGATTGCTCCAAATTAAAAATAGGAGTGAAATCTCTAATAGCAAATGATTTAGGAGCTTTAATGATTCCGATTTCTGCAAAATCTAGTAGGCTAGCAGCCAATTTACTTTGGTCCTCTAAACCAAAATGAACACGCCTATTCAAATCCTGATCCAACATCAAGCTCTTGAGAGCCTGAACTAACTTTTGTTGTTTATCACTCAGATGATAAAAAGTGTGGTGATAGAAAAGATAAGTTTGGTCAAAGAAAGACTGATTAGACTTTTCCTGAATAACTAACTCAAGGAACTGGCGATGCACAATCACTTCAAAAGTAAAGAGCCCATCCTGACCAGTCAATTCTTTAAAATAAACTTCCTTGTAATCATGATGATTGAGGTTGAGTTGGAAGGCATAGAGATCTTGCATCAACTGAACCCCCTCTTCAAAGAAGCCTCTAGGCAGAGCTAAATGCCGCCCCCGATTAGGGAGAATATAATCTAAGTGATTGAGATCTTCGTCTGGAATCACACGCCAAAGAAAATCAATGAATTCCTGACTGTCCTCATCAAACTGAATATAAGAGAGAGCTTCATAATAATTTTTACCAATTTGATAGACACTTTCTCGTTTCAGAACCTGTAAAAAGGTCTTGATATCACGAATAATGTAACTGCGACTGTCTGGTAGACGATTGATATGCAGCGTCCAGAGAATTTCTGACAAATAGAGATCCTGTTCTCCAGAGGCAGATAAACGATATTTAAGGCTATCGTCTTCGTTGACACTGAGACCATCTAAAAAGAGGCTACCAAAAGAAAAGAGCTTTTCTTGCTGTTCTTGATTAGACTCCTCATTTTTCAATTGATTGACCAGCTTCTTGCCGTCTTCACTATTTTTTAGATAGTACTCCACAGCCGCTAAATGCTGGCAGTAATTCTTTTGTGCAAAAAGTGGGCAGGAACAACTGACATCATCGTCATCAAATGAAAAATGAATAGTGACACCATCAACTTCTGCTTTTATAATCTTATCTGATGTGGATTTAATGTCGATTTTACCTGCTTCAGAAAGAGCTATACCTTCATTGCGGATACGTCCAGGAATCAATCTTGCCATATCTAATATCCAATCCAATCTAATTAGCTTATCAGTCCATTATAGCAAATTCTGTAAACAATTTCATTGAATAGTTCTTGAGAAGCTTTTATGCTATACTTATAGTAAATTAAGGGGGATTTTATGACATCAATTATTCGTCTTGCCCGTTTAGAAGACGCTGAGGAACTGCTGGCTATTTATACACCTTATGTAAAAGATACAGCAATTAGTTTTGAATACCAAGCGCCTAGCTTGGAAGACTTTAGACAGCGGATGCAGACCATTAACCAAACCTATCCCTATCTGGTTGCTGAAATAAATGGTGAGCTGGTAGGCTATGCTTATGCTTGCACCTTCCATCAGCGAGAGGCTTATCAGTGGCTGGCTGAACTAGCCATCTATTTAGCGCCGCATGCTCAAGGTTTGGGGCTAGGACGCCTCTTTTATGAGCACTTGGAAAACTGTCTTACAGCACAAGGCGTCCTAGCAGCTCTAGCCTGTATCGCTACCACGGAAGAACCTGATGCTTATCTAAACAACAACAGCCAAGAGTTCCATGAGCACCTAGGTTATCATGTGGTCGGACATTTCAAAGAAGCTGGCTTTAAATTTGGACATTGGTATGACATGAAATGGCTCAAGAAAAAATTGGCTGATAATCCTGAACATCCTCAGCCCATTCTACCTTTTTATAAGACAGACCTCTATCAAAGTTATTATAATAAGACTAGATTTTAATGTTATCCAAAAAAGACGTGAGTTTATAAACTCGCGTCTTTTTAGACTTATGGTGTCTGCAGTGAGTTAATCTGCTAGAAGTATTGTAGAATTCTTATCTACCAAAAAACCGCATGACTCATAATGAAAAGTGTCCAAACCAACGTTAGAAAGCATCATATGAAACATTTTTAAATACCACAGATTTAACCGGATTGGAAAATTGAATATAAAAGCATCAACAATTTGATCGCTTGATAACTTTAATCCCATATTTAATACAAGCTAAACTAGAAGCCTCCAACAAGTTCGTCAACGATATAAAACACCAGACTCTTAACTTTTGAAACTTCAAGAATTTTTAAAACCAAAATTTCCATTGCTTTGAATGCATCAAAAAAGAGAACCAATCTGATTCTCTCTCATGCTTAACGATAAGTCACCCACTGCAGCTGACGATGGGCTGGACTTTCGTATATTTAGTGTCTTAGCTCATTTTCGTTTGCGAGCAATCAGGCGAATAGGTGTTCCTTCAAAAACAAAAGCTTCGCGGATTTGATTTTCCAAGAAGCGCAAGTAAGAAAAATGCATCAGCTCTTCTTCATTGACAAAGATAATGAAAGTCGGTGGTTTGACTGAAACCTGTGTCCCGTAGAAAATCTTGAGACGCTTACCTTTGTTTGTCGGTGTTGGGTTGATAGCTACTGCATCCATGATGATGTCGTTGAGAACAGCCGATGGGATACGGGTATTCTGACTCTGGCTGATGCGCTTAATCAGCTCAGGCAGTTTATTTAAACGCTGTTTGGTCTCTGCTGATACAAAAACAATAGGCGCATAACTCAAAAATTGGAAATTATCGCGGATATCAGCTTCCCATTGGCTTACGGTATGATTGTCCTTGGTAATCGTATCCCACTTGTTGACCACAATGATGATACCCTTACCGGCATCATGCGCAAAACCAGCGATACGCTTGTCGTATTCGCGAATTCCTTCTTGAGCATTGATGACCATCAGTACAACATCTGAGCGGTCAATAGCTCGCATAGCTCGCATAACCGAATACTTTTCTGTATTTTCGTAGACTTTACCAGATTTACGCATTCCTGCTGTATCAATCATAGTGTATTCTTGTCCTTCACTATCAACAAAATCGGTGTCAATGGCATCACGTGTTGTTCCTGCAAGAGGGCTAGCAATGACACGTTCTTCTCCTAGGATAGCATTGATGAGGCTGGACTTTCCAACATTGGGACGACCGATCAGACTGAATTTAATGATATTGGGATTCTCATCATCGTCCTCTGCTGGAAGCTTATCAACAATAAGATCAAGAATATCCCCTGTTCCGATGCCATGAACGGAGGAAACAGGATAAGGATCCCCTAAACCGAGCGAATAAAAATCGTAAATATCACTGCGCATCTCTGGATTATCTATTTTATTAACTGCTAGAATAACTGGCTTATTGGTACGGTAGAGAATCCTTGCAACGTATTCATCCGCATCAGTAACGCCTTCTTTTCCAGAAACAACGAAAACGATAATATCTGCTTCTGTCATAGCAATATCAGCTTGATGCTTGATTTGTTCCATGAATGGGGCATCGACATCATCGATCCCTCCGGTATCAATAATACTGAACTGACGATTGAGCCATTCAGCCTTGGTGTAGATTCGATCGCGCGTAACTCCTTCAACATCTTCGACGATGGAGATGCGCTCACCCGCTATCCGGTTAAATAAGGTCGATTTCCCCACATTGGGGCGACCAACAATAGCTACTGTTGGTAAATTCATAATCATAAGACCGACTAAAAACAAAGAGAAAATAGATAGCCTTAGGCAATCAATACCTTAGCCACCCTATTTTCAATCCTTTAGTCGGTTTCAAATCCTTTCTGTAAATTAAAGCATCTTAAAATTAAAAACTTTGCTCAGCTTAATGATGGGCTAGATGGTTACTCATGATATCACAATAGTAAAGCTTTATAAGTACTTCGTTTTTTAACGTCTGTTCTCACCTTTTAGCTGGACAGCTTTTGCCAGATAGCGCACGCGCTCCAAGACCCGTTTAGCCTGCCAGGTTTCATCATAGCCCTTGATATTACCAAATTTAGCTTCTAAATTAGCCAGACTGTAGTTTGATGTAAAGAAAGTCGGTAATTCTTCCAACATCCGATGTTGGAGAATGACCTGCAGTACTTCATCACGCACCCAAGAGGTTGTCTGTTCAGCACCAATATCGTCTAAAATTAAGACGGGAACGGATTTAACGGCATCAATTTCCTCTTTGACACTGCCACTATTGATAGCATTTTTTATATCAATAATGAAGCTAGGATAGTGAAGCATGGTTGTTTCAACACCCTTTTTCTCCGATAGTTCATGAGCCATAGCTGCTAGCATAAAGGATTTCCCAATCCCCATATCACCATAAATATAGAGACCTTTTTGCCCAGGTGAAGGGTAATTATCAACAAAATGAACCAGATACTGAAAAACATCAGAACGTGAGCCTGTAATATCAACATCTTCAAAAGTAATACTCTTATAAGACCTAGGTAGGCTGACCACATGAATACGATCAGCAATCGCCTTTTGAGCCTGAGCTAATTTAAGTTCTTTTGTTTCTCTATAAGAAACATCAGCATAACCTTCATTCATAATCAAGACAGGTTCATACCCCTTGGCACTATAACTTGAATCTTGAATCTGATATTTTCGCCGCTCAACCAAAAATTGATTAAATTTAGGCAGGCTACGCTTAATTTCAGCCTGAGAAAGATGATGTCCAGAGATAAAGTCTGCAATATCCTGATCAGATATAATCTGTTGTGTTAAACTCTCTAGATCAACACGGTCAGCATGACCCTGCTTTGATAAAGCTTTTCCGATACTCTCCATTATTCACCATCCTTTCTTAGCTTGGCTAACATCTGCCGCTTCATTTCATCTAGTTTTGCTTGTTCTTCCGGTGTCGTCTCATCCTTGTAGTCTGGATTGCTCCATTCGGGAATGCTGGAAGCTGTTTTATTAACTCTCTGAGGCTTACCCTTAGTTTGACTTTGGGAACCACTATCCCGCATTTTCTCAACGGCCTGCTCAGCTGTAGTAATCTTTTGAAAGGCGAAATCGTTGGCTAATTTCATAATGTAGCGGCGATTGAGATTAGCTGACTTGGTCTTGTTAAAGGTGTAGAGCACCATAATGTTGATAACCTCGTCTAAGAAGGACATTTGGGCCAACTCATCCAAAATCTTGGCTTCATCAGCAGTCATCACCATGGCCTGACGCCCACGCTTAATCTTAGCCAAAAAGATTTCCGGGCTTGAGGACTTGGCTTCACTCAGAATGATTTTCTCGGACTGACTGAAAGCTTCCTTGGAAACTTTCTTGGGCTGATTCAATTTAGTCAAAATCCTCTTGGGTAAAATGGTATGGCGACTGGCTGTTTCTTTAGCTAGTTGATAGACATCAAACCAAGTCAAACTAAATTTTTCGGAAATATTATAAAGAGCGATAACATCTTGCTTTTCTTGATCAAAGTGCAGACCATCAGCCGCCATACGATTTTTAAAGCTGTCCAAATCAAAGCTATTCTTCATACGACTAGGTTGTAAATCAATCTCACCCTTATCGGAAAAGACCTCTGAAAATTTCTTAGAAATATCACGAACACCTTTAAGCTCTGGCATTTCCAAATCAGCGACAGCTACGTCGCCGATATGGCTTTCCAAAAGACGCCGATAGACAGCGTTTGATAGGAAAACCTTAGGAGTCAAAGGCTCTTTGAGCTCGATAAGATAGTCAGACATATCTTGATACAGTGCCAATAAATCCATGCCAGTCAAAATCGCTAAAGCTGCTTCAAAATGTGGTAAATCTAAGAGTGTGTGGTTTAAAATTTCAGCAATCTTGTGAGAAGATTTCCCATCATCATAAAAACTGATCAGATACTGATAGACCACAGTCGCATCACTTCCAATAATTGGAAGATATAGCCGAATCAAATTGGTCATATCCTTACTGACCTGATTATTTTTCACAAAAGAAAAATTATCAATTGGCTTCATCGTTTACCTTATTCTTTTTGTTTTTACTGCGAACACGATTAGTAATCTGTTGGAGCAGATTTTCAATTTCATCAACATCCTTGAAACTACGATAGACACTGGCAAAACGAACATAGGTAATCTCATCGAGATCTGCCAGTTCATCCATTACGAGATTACCGATGACTTCACTGGATACTTCACTGTCATATTCACTGCGAATTTTTTGTTCAATCCGGCTGATAACATTTTCAATATCAACACTGGAAACCGGCCGCTTTTGAGCACTTTGGATAATACCATTCAAGATTTTATCGCGTGAAAACTGCTCACGCGTACCATCTTTTTTAACGACCAAGAGAGGAACTTCCTCGATGCGCTCAAAAGTTGTGAAACGTGCTCCACAATTATCACACTCTCGACGACGACGGATGGTATTACCATCCTCAGCTTGACGGCTATCAACAACACTAGATTTATTATTATTACATCTTGGGCAACGCATATAAATACCCCATCTATCATCTTTTTATAATACCTTATTCTAACACAAATTGGATCATAAAAAAAGGATTGGCTTTCACTGTCAAACCTCATTCCAGCGCCTTTTGATAAGCACAGAATGATTTCTCAGTTCAGATTTTTGCCTTCTTTTTAGTAAATCGTTATACTCATATAGTAAGTGTTGTCAATCGGGCAGCCTTTCGGAAGTGCCTCAGCAGAAGACTACTTCGCTGCTTATCAGTTACTTCCAATCTCTTGAAAAGATTTAAGGAGAAAATATGTCTAACGATATCAGAGTCTTGCTCTATTATAAATATGTTCCCATTGAAAATGCTAAAGAATATGCACAAATTCATTTGGATTTCTGTAAATCTATCGGCCTTAAAGGACGCGTTCTGATTGCCGATGAGGGAATCAACGGTACTGTTTCAGGGGATTTTGAAACCACTCAAAAATACATGGACTGGGTACACAGCAACGAACGCTTCGCTGATCTTTGGTTCAAAATTGATGAAGAACCTCAAGATGCCTTCAAAAAAATGTTTGTCCGCTACAAAAAAGAAATTGTTCACCTTGGCTTAGAAGATAATAATTTTGACAGCGACATCGACCCCTTGGAAGTAACAGGGGAATACCTCAGTCCGAAACAGTTTAAAGAAGCTCTTCTTGATGAAGATACTGTCGTTCTTGATACACGCAATGACTATGAATACGATCTTGGTCATTTTCGCGGAGCAATCCGTCCAGATATCCGTAACTTCCGCGAGTTGCCACAATGGGTCCGCAACAACAAGGAAAAATTCATGGAAAAACGCGTGGTCGTCTACTGTACCGGCGGGGTTCGCTGTGAGAAATTCTCAGGCTGGATGGTCCGTGAAGGCTTCAAAGATGTTGGTCAGCTCCACGGAGGTATCACTACCTATGGTAAAGACCCAGAAGTTCAGGGTGAACTTTGGGATGGCGCTATGTATGTCTTTGATGAACGTATCTCAGTACCCATCAACCATGTAGATCCGACTGTTATCGGACGTGATCACTTTGATGGCAACCCCTGCGAGCGCTATGTGAATTGTGCCAACCCTTTCTGTAACAAACAAATCTTCGCCTCAGAAGAAAACGAAGCCAAATACCTTCGCGGCTGTTCGCCAGAATGCCGTGCCCATGAACGCAACCGCTATGTTGCTGAAAATAGTCTCACTCGTCAAGAGTGGAAAGAACGTTTAGCAGACATTGGCGAAGTATTGCCCGAAGCTGTCAGTGTTTAATCTAAAAATTTGAATAAAACTCTTAGGATTCGTATCAAAAACCCTAAGAGTTTTTTATTTATAGATTAAGACATTTGCTTCGATTAATTTCGCTACGACATTAGCAGTCCTAATCATTGCTGCGAATGACATAACCCAGACCGCGGACCGTCTCAATATAAGAATCTTTCCCAGACTGGTCAATTTTATCCCGAAGGTAACGAATATAAACATCAACGATATTCGTTTCAATGTTTTCCTCGTTATAACTCCAAACATGGCTGAGCAACTCTTCCCTTGTCATTACTTTATCAATATGATAAAGCAAGGTAGATAAAAGTGCAAATTCCCTATTTGTCAAAGAGATGATTTCGCCGTTGCGAATAACTGCCTTGTTCTTTTCATCTAAAACCAAGTCTCGGTAGGTCGTTTGTAACTTGAAAGGTTTTCGCCGTTTAATGTTTTTACGCTCAAAAGCTTGGTCTACTTTTTCAAGCAGCTCTCCAATGGCAAACGGTTTAATCAGATAGTCATCTGCTAATTCATCTGTCTTGGGCAAAACCTCTGCCTTATCATTACGATCGACCATCATGATAATAGGCACTGATGCCGCCTGTCTAATTTGATGCATCAATTCAAAACCATCTTGATCTGACAATTTAAAATCGATGACGATTAGTTCAAAATCCTTCTCCTGAGCATTTTTTAAGCCGGAACGTCCGTCCTGACTGGTGGCGACTCGATAACCTTGGTTTTGTAATTCCAAGGAAACCAGACGCGCTAAACTCTTTTCACTCTCAATCATAAGAATGCGTTTAGCCATGTCACTACCTCCATTTTGCAAATTCCACTATTTATTCGATAAGAGAATCTATCTTCTGTATTAGTCCTGATCAAATAAGCCATCCAGAGAAGCAAAGGGATTATTAGCCTCTTGTTTTTCTCGTTGAAGAACTTGATACTGCGATTCTGTCAATACTGTCCAATCGTTTCCTGACGGCAGGCTGTCATTTTCAGCTTCTGCTTCACTCAAGACTCTGAGTGGAATATTAAGCAGGATATTATCAACGATACTTTCATCTAAATCAATTTCTTCACCTTCCAAGATCAAGACCAGGTCATCATCTACCAAATCCTGCTTAGCCTTAGCTTGCGCTGCTTCAATAAAGACCTCGGATACAAAGAAACTCTGCGGTACCTCAACAGGCTCCATCGAACGACTAGATGGTAGGGTCACCGTATATGAGAGATCATAATTGAGTAGAAAAAGACCTTCATCATAAGTCGCCAAGCCTTTAGCTTTAACAGCCTTAATATCTATAATTTCTGGATTACGGCTGAGCAAGATTTTTTTGATATCAGCAGTCTGATCAAAATGGAGGCCTTCTGGATTTTTTTTTAATTCTAAGATGTTGAGCATAGTTTTCCTTCTGTTTAAATAGATTGTTCTTAATATACCAGAAATAGTTTTCAATTTCTTTACAAGAAAACAAAAATCGCTCAACGAGAGCGATTCATTTTGTTAAATATCACTTAGGCATTTTCCAAACGGGCAATGCGATCAGCGATCGGCGGATGAGTGAAAAATAAAGATTTCATTCCCCGCTTTTTGATAGGATCACTGATATAGAGGGCTGCACTAGCATCGTCAACATGCTGTTGCATAGGTTGGGATTGTTCCAACTTCTTCAGTGCATTGATGAGCCCTTGAGGATTTCGAGTTAATTCTACCGAACTGGCATCAGCGAGGTATTCACGCTGACGAGAAATCGCCAACTGAACTAAGCTAGCTGCCAAGGGGGCTAAAACCAGAGCAAGCAGTGAAAAAATCAAGAGAAAAATCTCCAGACCTGCACTACCTTCACGGTTATTAGAGCGGCGGCCGCCCCACCACATCATACGTCCACCAAAACTGGATATCAGAGTTACTGCACTGGCAAGTGCCACAGCGATAGTTGAAATTCGGATATCATAATTACGAACATGGCTGATTTCATGTCCGACAACTCCTTCCAATTCTTCGCGATTCAAGGCTTCCAAGATCCCGCTTGTCGCAGCCACCGCTGCATTCTTCGGTGAGGAGCCTGTCGCAAAAGCATTCAAAGAGGGATCATCAATTACAAAGACACGAGGCATAGGGATTTGGGCTACCATGGCCATATCTTCAACCACATGGTAATAATCTGGATACTCATCAACCCTTATTTCTCGTGCATAATTCATAGACATCACAACATTAGTTGATTGAAAAATCATGCTAGCTGCATAGATAACTCCAATAATCAGAGCAATCAGGACTCCTCCAAGCAAATTATCCAGCCAGAGGTAGCCCACCGCTGACCCGATTAAGGCTAGGAGAATAAAGAAAAGAATAAGCAATAAAAGAGTGCGCCGCTTGTTTGAAGCAATTTGTTTATAGAGCATAGACGACCTCTAAAAATTGAAATCAACTTTAGGCACAACTTTTTCTTCTTCAGGTGTCTCCAAGAATTGAGTAGGTTTGAAACCAAAGATACCTGCAACCAAACTGCTAGGGAAGGTTTGCAATTTAGTATTGTAGTTAGCTGTTGTGCTATTGTAAAGCTGACGGGAATAAGAAATTTTATTTTCCGTATTGGTCAGCTCTTCTTGTAACTTAACGAAACTAGTATTAGCCTTCAAATCAGGATAATTTTCAGCAACAGCAAAGATACCCGACACCTGTCTAGTCAAAGCGTCACTGGCCTGCATAGCCTCTGCTGGTGATTTAGCCTGAGCCACTTGAGCACGAAGTTCTGAGACCTTGGTCAGTGTTTTTTCTTCATAGGCCGCATACCCTTTGACCGTTTCTAGCAAATTTGGAATGAGGTCATTGCGACGTTTCAACTGAACGTCAATCTGACTCCAGGCTTCCTGAGTTTGCATATGAGATTTTACGAGACTGTTGTAGCTTATAATAACCAAAATCACAATTACAGCTACAATAGCAAGAATAATCCACAACATAATTATCATCCTCCAATAGTTAGTAACTTTATTATAACAAAAAAAGCGGGAAAGGCCTATTTTTCAAACCCTTCAAACCGATAAACTTTTTTACCTCAGACTAAAAACATGATAGAATAGAGCTATTGAAAATTCGAGGAGATGTAATGACACCGCAAGAATTTTATAAACTTCTTACCGAACAGGGGTGGGCTTTATCAGACTTACAGAAAAAGCAGTTTAACCGCTATTTTGAACTACTGATTGAGTGGAATGATAAAATCAATCTAACAGCCATTACCGATAAAAATGAAGTCTATCTCAAGCACTTCTATGACTCTATCGCACCCGTTTTACAAGGAAAAATCAGCAATCATCCTAGCCAACTTTTGGATATTGGAGCTGGAGCTGGCTTTCCTAGTCTGCCAATGAAGATTCTCTGCCCTGAACTCAAGGTCACTATTATTGATTCGCTCAATAAGCGCATCACTTTTCTTAAGACACTAACTGAGGAACTGGACTTAAAAGATGTTCAATTCTATCACGGCAGGGCAGAAGATTGGGGACAGGATAAATCCTTGCGCGGGCAATTTGATCTAGTTACAGCTAGGGCTGTGGCTCGCCTGCAAATTCTAACAGAGCTGACCATCCCCTTTTTAAAGATTGGCGGTCAGTTGCTTGCGCTCAAAGCAGCCGCAGCAGATGAAGAGATTGCCGAGGCTAGACAGGCTTTGTCTCTTCTGTTTGCCAAGGTTATTGAAAATGCAACCTATCAACTCCCTAATGGGGATGGGCGCACCATCACTGTCGTTGAAAAAAAGAAGGAAACGCCCAATAAGTATCCCCGCCGAGCTGGGATTCCCAATAAAAAACCACTTTAAATTGAGAATAAGTCTTTATGGTATCATTATTTAAAAAGTTATCTGTCGCTCAAAAAATCAGTTTAAGTTTTATCATCGTTATTATAATAGGCAGTTTATTACTTTCCCTACCGATAATGCACTATGATAGCGCTCCTGCCACAACCTATCTGGATCACCTTTTCAATACGGTATCCATCGTTTGCGTAACGGGACTGTCTGTATTTTCAATTGGAGATGTCTATAATGGACTGGGACAGGCTGTTGTTATCTGCCTAATTCAAATAGGTGGCTTGGGATTAGTCAGCCTGATTTCCTTTAGTTACTACAGTATCAATCAGCGGATGTCTTTGGAACAACAAGAAATCTTGCAATCTTCTATCGGTAATAATTCGAGTGCTGATTTGAGACGTTATCTTTTTCGCATTTATAAGATTACCTTCGCTATAGAAGGCCTGGTCGCCTTGCTCTTGATGCTCGACTTTATTCCTCGATTCGGCTGGCAACACGGCATGTTTAATAGTCTTTTTTTGGCTATTTCTGCCTTTTGCAATGCTGGCTTTGATAACCTTGGATCCAATAGTTTAATCAACTATCAGCTTAATTGGATTGTCAATTTAACCATCGCTTTTGCCATCATTTCTGGCGGGCTCGGTTTTCGGAATTGGATGACCTTAATTGATACGATGAAATCTTGGCTAAAGGAGCGTCCTCATCGATTTGGTCTCGTCAAAAGAAAATTGAGAGTGCAAACGCGCTTAGTTTTAGCAACAACTGCCATCATCCTAGCCAGCGGTACCGCCCTGGCCTGGATTTTAGAATGGGATAACCCTGAAACAATTGGTAGCTTAAGCTTTTATCAGCAGGGTTTAATCAGCTTTTTTCAAACTGTCACCATGCGAACAGCTGGTTTTGCAACAATTGACTATACCAAAACTGGACATGCTGCTAATTTCATCTTTATGTTACAAATGCTGATTGGTGGAGCCCCCGGAGGTACAGCTGGTGGAGTCAAGCTAATTGTCACTGCTATTATTTTTCTCATCTTTAAATCGGAATTTCTGGGACAAACACGGGTTAGCGTCTTTCATCGCACTATCCCTTCTCAGCTCATCAAACAGACACTAACCATTCTCATCTTTTTCTTTACGATATTAATTGTGGGATATGTTTGTCTCTTAGAATTTGAACCCGATATCGATCCTTTTAAGCTCTTATTTGAGGCTTGCAGTGCCTTGGCGACAGTTGGGGTATCTATGGATGTCACTTCGCACCTATCAACGGAGAGCCGCTGGATCGTTATGGCACTCATGTTCTTAGGTCGGGTAGGTCCGATAACCGTCCTAATTAGCCTCCGTCAAAAAATTGAAAAAACGATACATTATGCAGAAACCGACCTTGTTTTAGGTTAAAAAAGGGAAACTATGTCTGAAAAAATTATTGGTGTCCTAGGACTGGGAATTTTTGGTACGACTTTAGCTCAAGAATTAGCTAAATTTGGTGAAGAAGTTATTGTCATTGATAACAATACCGACAATATCCAAATGATTGCCGATTCTGTCAGTAAGGCTGTACTGGGCGATATTACTAATATTGATATTCTGCGCGATGCGGGAATTGAACAGTGCCATCAGGTAATCATCGCAACAGGAAACAGCTTGGAAAGCTCTGTGTTAGCACTGATGCATTGCAAAAAACTAGGCGTCCCCTACATTGCTGCTAAGGCAAAAAATATCACTTTTGAAGAAGTTCTCTACGAAATAGGTGTCAATCTCGTTATTTCACCTGAGCGTGAAGCAGGACGCAATTTAGCCTCTATGCTCCTACGCCACCGCATCCATAGCATCTCTTATTTAGAGGAAGGGGTTTCCATTATTGAGTTCAATCTCCCACAAAGTTGGCAGGGTCTAACATTAGCAAAACTAAACCTACGCGATAAATACGATCTCAATATTATTGGCTACCGTCTCAAAAAGAATGCCCCTCTCCAAACTAACATCCATCCCAATACTATTTTTCCCGAGCAAGCATCGCTTGTCGCAGTGGCTGGCTCTGATACTTTTGAAAAGTATGATTATTTGAATTATCTAAAATAGAAATAAAAAATAGAAACTGAGTACAACTTGTCTCAGTTTCTATTTTTTATAATTTCACTTGCAAGATACGGTAGTTAGCTGTTCCACTCTCTTAAGCCCAAGGGTTATAAAAACGTCCCTTATTAACAATAATGAGGGCAAAGCTAATCGCTAAAATAAAGAGAGCCAGAAGCAAAACTAGATAATCTCCCCCTACCATTTTCTGAGCCTGATACCAGGTTCGTTTTTTATATTTTCCAAACCGACGTAGCTCCATAGCTGTCGCTACGGTATCAATACGTTCCAATGAACCCAAAATCAAAGGGACAACAATTTGGAGATTTCCTTTAATACGCTTGATTAGACTAGCTTTTTTAGAGAGTTCCAGACCACGCGCCTCCTGAGATAACTTAATCATAGCAAATTCCTCTTGAACATCCGGAATATAGCGCAGCGTCAAGCTAACAGAATAAGCGAGCCGATAAGGAACTCCAATTCGATTTAAACTAGCTGCAAACTGACTGGGATGGGTTGTCATAAGAAAGAGAATAGCCAGTGGAACCGTACAAAAATATTTCAGAATCAAATTAAGAAGGTAAAAGAGTTCTTGACTCGTTAGATAAAAACGCCCCCAACCTGAAAAAAGAACGGTTTTACTAGCATAGATCTCTTCACCATAGGAGGGAGAAAAGAAATAAACCATCAGAATATTGAAGAGGGCTATCAAGATAACAATTGTCATGGCCAGGGAAATATCAGACCATCTAATCTTAGCCCAGCGAAAAAGAAGAATAGAAGCGAAACCAACTGCTACAATCAGGCGGGTATCATAGGTTGCCATACAGGCGATAGAAACTAGAACAAAAAAAAGCAATTTAGTACTACCTGACAGACGGTAAAGAAAACCTTGTCCTTCATGGTAACCGATGAACTTATTTGCCATGAGCATCCTCCTTTGTTTGACGATAAAATTGAGTCAGAGCAGCTGCATCTACCTTCATAGCCTGAGCCAAGGTAAAAATACTAGTCTCCTTTAAATTGGCTCTGTCAAGTAGCCCTCTGTCGGATAAAACAGCCATCGGTGAATCATCAGCAATAATAGTACCATCAACTACTACTAAACAACGATCAGAGTAATCCAGCATCAGCTGCATATCATGAGTAATCATGACAATCGTATGGCCAGCCCTATTAAGCTCATCAAGAAAGTTCATGATTTCCGTATAATTTTTCATGTCTTGACCAGCAGTAGGCTCATCCAAGATAATAATCTCAGGATTCAACACCAAAATAGCAGCAATTGTGACACGTTTCTTCTGTCCATAAGATAAAGCAGAAATTGGCCAATTACGGAACTCATAGAGCCCACAGGTCTTTAGCGTTTCAAAAACACGCTCTTGGATCTCTTTCTCAGCGACGTCACGCAAGCGAAGTCCTTGAGCGACTTCATCGAAAATCATGGTCTGACTAATCATCTGGTTGGGATTCTGTAAAACATAACCAATCCGGTTGGCTCGCTCCTTGATAGAATCTCCAGAAATATCTTGCCCTTCCCAAAATAATTGCGCATCAGCATCAACGAATTTGGTCAGAGCCTTGGCTAGAGTCGACTTTCCAGCGCCATTTTTCCCTACAATCGCTATTCGCTCACCTTTAGAAAAATTGACATTTATATTTCGTAAAATTAGCTTGGTAGAGTCATAACAAAAGGAGAGATTTTTGACTTCTAAGAGGGGGCCCTGAGATTCCCTGTCAACAATCGACGCTTGACTAGCGTCAAATTTGAGCTGCGATAGATTAAGACTGGACAGGTCTGTTAGTTTATCTAAATTAGCTATATCTAGGCCTAACTGGCGTAAGACCGTAATGTAAAGGGGTTCACGAATTCCATTTTCAGACAGAAGTGAAGAGGCCAAAAGCTCATCTGGCTGACCATCAAATAAAATGCGACCTTCATTGATGAGAATAATTTTATCCACAGGCCGATAAAGGACATCTTCCAATCGGTGCTCTATAATTAAAGTCGTTGCATCAGTTTCATGATGGAGGCGATCAATCAAATCAATCGTATCTTGACTAGACTTGGGATCTAAATTGGCTAAAGGTTCATCAAAAAGTAAAATAGGACTTTCATCAATTAAGACACCAGCCAAACTAACCCTCTGCTTCTGTCCACCTGACAAGTCCTGAGGTCGGTGGTGGAGTAAGTCCGCTAATTCCAATCTGTCAGCCCAAGTATTAATCATTTTGACCATAGATTCTTGGGGCTCACAATCATTTTCGAGAGCAAAAGCTAGATCTTCTGCTACCGATAAGCCTATAAATTGACCGTCAGTATCTTGTAAGACTGTACTGACAATATGGGATTTATCATAGATAGATAGATCAAAAGCGTCTTGACCATCAATCAGCAAGCGTCCGGAATGGGGCCCTTTGAAAGTATTAGGAATAATGCCATTGATGACCTGAGCCAGGGTTGACTTGCCAGATCCTGATGGACCAGCAATCAGGACCTTTTCCCCTTTTTTAATGGATAAATTAACATCCTTCAGAGTAGGCTCAGTCTGTGCATCGTATTTGAAAGAGAAATTTTCAAATCTAATCAACTGCTTCACCTTTAATCTTTAGAAAGACTTCCTGACTGGATTCGAGTTCTGGCATAAACAGCCAGTAAGATAGTTCCGCCAACAGCAATGGTCAGAACGTTAGCTGTCCCAGCTATAAAACCTTGTGTTAAAAGATAAGACCAAGTTTGTTTATAGAGGATACGGTCCCCCAAAGGACAAATCAAGCCATAGGCTAGGTAAACCGAAATGATTTGGATAAGATTAAACCATATGATTTGTTTCAGACTAAACTTCCCTTTGGTCACATCGTAAAAACGACGAAAAAGGCCAACACCAAGTCCAACAAGACCACTAGCCAATACCCAAGCCCAAGAAATGTTACCGTACTGGATACCATCTTTTAAAGCATGCCCAATGAATCCGGTAAAGAAACCAACCGCTGGTCCAAAGATAACGGAGAAGAGAACTTGCACAGCATACTGTAATTGAATGCTGGTATTTCCAAAAATCGGGATATTGACGAACATCCCGATAATGACAAAGAGAGCCGCTCCGATACCTGTTGCTACAACTTTTTTTATTGAGTTATTTTCCATGACTTACTCCTTTTAATTAATTTTTTTTAGTTCAATGTGCCACTGAGGACCAACGCCTACATTGTAGGCCTTAGCGAAAGAACCTTGATTGATAGCCAAACCAACGCGATAAAGTGAGTTGATGTAGATGATGGGCTGACCGATACGAACATCCGCAAAAGATTTACCATAGGTCACTTGATTCTGGTAAACCAACATATCGTTATTGTAGATAGTCACTTCGAAACGATCATCAAATTCAGGCGCAAGGGTATAGAAATCTTCCCTTGTAATAGAGGTCCAGAGTGACCCAAAGCGGACATCCAGAATGTCCACTGCTCCACGCACTAAATCATCTTCCAGAACTGTCTCTACAACTGGTAATTCTACAATATCTTCCACAAGTAATTCAGGACCTACCTCTCCAAAATTAATATGACCTGAAGCCAGCTTAGCGCCTGTAAAGGCATAGACATCTCGACCATGAAAGGTATAGGACAGCTCAGTATTTTCGCGACGATTTTTCACTTCAGAAATTTCACGCAGAGCCTTAATACCAACGTGTTTCTTGATATATGAAAGGGTCCCATTATCCGGAGTAACAATATACTGATTATTGGCTGTTAAAGCTACAACACTTCTGCGGTCTGAGCCTACACCTGGATCAACAACTGAAACAAAGGTTGTCCCTTCCGGCCAATAATTAACCGTTTGAAAGAGACGATAGCTGGCTTCAAAAATATTATAAGGCGTAATGTCATGAGTTAGATGATGTACCTCTAACTCTGAATTCTCTTGCAAGGCCACACCGACCATGGCTGAAACAGCACCGTCCACTAAACCAAAATCTGATTGCAGAACTAATAAACGATTTGTCATATAAAATTCCTTTTCTACTATTATAACTAATTATTATAGCATATTTAGCGCTTACATAAAGATAGTTTTTTATAATAAGCTATAGTTAAAATAAAAGAGGCCGAATAGCTATTCTAGCCTCTTCAATCTATTTAGCAGTTGCTTTTTTCTTTCCCCAAGCTGAAAATTCTGCAACAGCAGTAAATAGGACATCTGTTGAGGAGTTGAGAGCTGTTTCACAGGAGTCCTGGACAACACCAACGATAAAACCAGCACCGACAACCTGCATGGCAGTATCGTTATCGATACCAAAGAGGCTACAAGCCACTGGTATCAGAAGTAGAGAACCACCTGCTACACCAGAAGCCCCGCAAGCTGATACCGCTGCAACTACACTTAAGATCAAAGCTGTCGCAAAATCAACCTGAATATTAAGGGTTGTGACCGCAGCCAAGGTCAAAACGTTAATCGTCACGGCTGCACCGGCCATATTGATGGTCGATCCCAGTGGGATTGATATCGAATAGGTGTCAGGATTCAGTCCCAAATCCTCGCAGAGTTTTAAGTTTACAGGAATGTTAGCAGCCGAGGAACGGGTAAAGAAAGCCGTCACTCCTGATTCTCTAATACAACGAAATACCAAAGGATAGGGATTACGTTTCATCATTACCAGAGCTATAAGTGGATTAACCACCAGAGCAACAAAAGCCATAGTTCCAACTAAAACTAAGAGGAGAAGACCATACTTGGATAGCACCCCGACACCGTTTTCAGAAATAGCGGTAAAGACCAGCCCCAGAATTCCCAAAGGAGCCAGATTGATAATCCAACGAACTATCTGCGATGTTGTTTCCGCCATAGTATTAAGCAAGTCCTTGGTATGTTGACTAGCCGTCCGCATTGCAAAACCAAAAACAACAGCCCAGACTAGAATACCGATATAATTGGCTTCACCCAAAGCATGAATAGGATTATCAACCATTTTTAATAGCAATGAATTAAAGACTTCTCCTACACCTTTTGGTGATTGCGAAGCACTGGTTACAGCTGTTTTAGCCGCTTCTGATAAAGTTAATTTAATCGGAAAAATATAATGTGAAAGGACAGCTGTCAGGGCCGCTGCAAAAGTCCCGAAGATATAAAGGCTAATAACGGTAGTCATGTTAGACTTCTGTCCCTCCCTTGTTTGCGAGAGAGCATTGGCTACTAAGGCAAAGACCAAGAGGGGGGCAATTGCCTTGAGACCCCCAACAAACAGTTCTCCCAACAATCCGATAACCGTAATTTCAGGTAGAACAACTCCCAAAATCACTCCCAGCACTACTCCAATTGCAATGCGCTTGAGCAGGCTTGTTCGGTTCCAATCTGAAATAAGGCGTTTCACAATTAAATACTCCTTTGTTTAGTACGATATTGATTTTACTGATAAAATTATCTTAATATAAAATCGATCAATCGTCAATTTCAGCTAGTAGCATAAGAGTAAGTTTAAACGCCTGTATTAGCGATGACTCAAACGACGTGTCAGAAAATCACCAAAAAACTGAATCAGGAAGATTAGCAACACGATGAGCAAGGCAGCAACAAAGGTCACATCATGGCGTGAATATTGGTAACCTTGACTGATCGCAAAATCTCCCAAACCGCCAGCCCCTATAGCACCAGCCATCGCTGTTTCACCTACCAGTGAAATCAGAGTAACAGTCGAAACCCGAATCAATTCTGGTAAGCCCTCACTGAGGTAAACTTTAATAATATCCCACAGTGTTGCCCCACTAGCTTGAGACGCTTCAATAACACCAGAGTCTAATTCTGAAAAAACGACCTGAACCTGACGAGCAAAGAAGGGAAAAGTTGCAGCTGATAAAGGCACCAAAGCAGCCGTGGCCTCAATAGTTGTTCCTACGATAAATTTAGTCACACCACTTAAGACGGCTACCAGAATAATAAAAGGAATGGCCCGAAAGACAGAAACAAATTTATCTAAAACCCAAAATATCGGTCGATTAGCGATGACCCCTCTTGGTCCTGTTAAAACAAGAAAGAGACCGAGCACCAACCCCAGTAGACCACCGATGATAAAACTCCAAAAGGTCATATAAAGAGTAGCTTGAATAGCATCTAGCCAGCCACCATCGACACTCCAACCCAGTTCATAGACATTGGGTAAATACTTTTCAATGAGTTCAGTCATTATTGCCCTCCTTTCAAGATAGACACAGAGACATCTGCTGCTTCAATAGCTGACAGTGCTGATGAAACCTGTTGTCCCGATAATACGACAATCATTTCGCCCACTGGTGTATCATCTAAAATTTCAATATTGGCATATAAAATATTAGAACTGACCTCATACTGTCTGTAAATTGCATTGAGCAAGGGCTCATCTGCCGCAGTCCCTGCATATCTCAAGAAAACCAGACGGTCATTAGCTCCTAACCGTTTGACCACATCTTGACGATTGATTTTGACTAAAGCATCATCAATACCAGTCGCTGTTTTAATAAAATCTTGTGTCAGAGGCTCTCTGGGATTGGAGAAAATCTCCAAGACAGTTCCTTCTTCAATCAGAGAGCCATTCTGCATGACAGCAACACGATTACAAATATCTTTAACAATCTGCATCTCGTGCGTAATCATAACGACGGTCAGACCTAATTTCTTGTTCAGATCCTGCAATAAAGCTAAAATTTGCTTGGTTGTTTTAGGATCCAAAGCCGAAGTTGATTCATCAGAAATTAAAATTTTAGGATCATTGGCAAGCGCACGCGCAATTGCCACCCGCTGCTTTTGACCTCCAGATAACTGGGCGGGGTAGTTATCTGCCCTCTCGGAAAGTCCTACCAGTTCTAGCAGTTCATCAACCTTTTCAGCCTTTGCTTCCTTAGATAGGTCAGAATGGCGCAGAGCAAAGGCGACATTCTGACGAGCTGTCTTTTGGGTCATCAAGTTGAAATGCTGGAAAATCATTCCAATTTCACGGCGTTTCTGCCGTAAATCTCCAGCTTTCAAATTTACTTTTCTATCGAAAAAAGTCTGACCTGATACCTTGACCCTACCAGCAGTAGGAATTTGCAACAAGTTGATGGCACGCACCAAGGTTGACTTCCCAGCGCCAGAATAACCGACAATGCCATAAATATCACCTTGATTGATTGCAACCGACACGTCCTTAACAGCTTCAATTTTTCGTTTTTTCTGATGGAAGCTAATATCAATATGATCCAGTTGAATAATTGGTTCTCTCATATAAACGCTCTACTCCTTTTTCATGATAATTCATAAAGAGAAGCTGAAAGCTATCGACTTCCAGCTCCTTTTATCTCTTAAATTATTTGTCTGACGTTGTATCAGGGGCACCCTTCCAAATTGGTTGGTCAACACCATTTGAAGACTTGCTGATCAGCTTACCAATTTCATCAGTCTGATAAACATCGACCAAAGTCTTAATCGCATCTGCTTTTTCTGATTTTTTCCAATCTGACTGAGCTGCAATCACATTGATGAAATCTTTAGCTTCTTCACCGCTGACATCCTCTTTGTAAAGAGTGGTCTTGTAGTCAATTTTAGAAGTTTGAGCATAAGAGTTATTGATAACCGCTGCATCAACATCGCCATTTTGGAGAACTTTAGCAACTTGTTCGGCTCCAACTTCCTTAATATCAAGATTTTTGGAATTTTTTGTAATATCTTTAGTTGTTGCCAATTCACCTTCTTTGGTTGATAGTTCGATTAAGCCAGCCGATTGTAGGACAAAGAGAGCTCGACTCTTATTGGTTGCATCATTGTCAAGAGCAATCTTGGCACCATCAGGTAAGTCTTTCACATCGGAGTACTTAGCCTTACCTTTTGAAGTAGTCACTGAGAAAAGACGAATGGGACTGATAAGTGTATCTCCGACACTCACCAAATTCTCTTTATTCTTTTCATTCCAATCATCTAAGAAGACATTGGTTTGATAGGCGTTAACATCAATATCACCAGCAGCTAAAGCCTTATTAGGTTGGTTATAGTCTGAGAATTGAACGAATTTAATCGTCACACCTTTTTTAGCCGCATTTTCCTTGACCTTATCCCAAACTGGCTTGGTCGCATCATCAAGCGTCATGACACCAACCTTGAGTTCGGATTTACTATCAGACTTGGAACCACAGGCAGTCAAGAAGAAGCTTGCTAGCGCTAGGATACCTAAAACACCAATAATTTTTTTCCACTTCATATAAAAACCTCTTTCATCGTTTTTGATAAATTCATTATCTCATAGAGCCTATGAGCGTTCAAATTGTTTATAATTATAGATCCATATAATTGAAAGCTATAGCTTTGAAGCCCTATTCTAAACAGATAAAAAGGGCCTGAGCCCTTCTAACTATTTTTTGGATGGTACCTTCATATCTTTAGCCGCTGGAATATAGTCGGCATTACCTAGATATTTCTTAGCCAATTTAGCTAAAGTGCCATCTTTCTGCAGTTCTTCTAAACGTTTATTGACAAATTTTTGCAAGTCTTCTTGGTCGCTAGAGAAAACAAAATAGATAAATGGTTGATCATCCGATTTCAATTCAATAGTCTTCAAATTGGTTAGAGACTGAGTATTAATAATATTATTAACAGTTGGAGCATCAAAGAGTTTGAAATCAAATTTTCCGTCATTTAGATTCCCTAAAATTTGGGTGATATCTTCATCCGTATATTTGAGATCAACCGGATTATCTGGATTATTCTTATTGTAATCTTCCAACTGTTTAGCTGTTGTTGTCCCTTGAACAACTTGAGTGGAGTGTCCACCGATATCATCATAAGACTTGATGTCACTATCTTGAGGAACAGTTAAAACTGATGGGGTTGTTCCAGTTGGTTCTGAGTAGAGATACTTAGAAGCTCTCTCATCAGAGTAGCTGATATTATTACCACCTATTTGATATTTACCAGAATCTAGTCCTGCAAAGACTGATGACCATTCTGTTTTTTGGAACTTAACTTCATACTTATCTGAATCCTTAAAAACGGCCTTAGCAACTTCAACATCATAACCAGTTAAGTTCCCATCTTTATCTTCATAAGAAAACGGAGCAGTTGTTCCGACTGTTGCAAAATTAACAGTTTCCTTACCTGAACTTTTAGAACTACAAGCTGCTAGAATCGCTAGGGAGGCTACAGCAAGTGCACTAAATCTAACAATATTTTTTAGTTTCATTAGCAATACTCCTTATTTGAATTAACTCTATCATATCACCTTTAGCTAAGCCTAACAAATACTAAAAATCTATCACATCGATAAGGAATTCATATCACAACTCAATTTATTGAGTAGGCAGGATAGAAAAGAAAGTGGGACAAAAATCGAAATTGTGATAAAATCACAATTTCGATTTTGTCATCCTGCCTTTCTGGGTTGATTAGGTTGGGCGCTATCACTTGCTTAGCAAGGAATAAGGACTGCCAATCAATCCTTTCGTTAACCTGGTAAAACCAGAGTAAAACAAAAAAGGCGGGACTTTTGTCCCAGCCTCTTTAAGATTTCCTGATGAGAAGGAGTTACTATTAGGAAATATCTTTTTCGACAATTGTACCATTGACAGCGTTGACTGTATAGTCATATTCGGTGTTGCCTTGTTTGAATTCAATTTCATAAACAGGGATATCATTATCAGAGTCTGCTTCAACTTTCAGAGCTGTAACGCCCGACTCCGTCAAACCAGCGTCTGAAAGAGCAATAGATTTGGCATCTGTTGATGACAGGCGAGCAGGCTGTTTGGTGTTGCTACCACTGTTGCTATTTGTTCCGTTATTGCCACTATTAGATGAGGCGTCATCAATGTCATTGTCCTTTTCAGTAATACTGCCATCAGTAGCATTAATGGTATAGTCATACTCATTGTGATTGCTCTTGAATTCAACCTCATAAACAGGAATATCATTGTCTGAGTCAGTCTCAACTTTGAGGGCTGTAACTTGATTAGCATCAAAACCGGCATCTGAAAGAGCAATGGATTTAGCTTGCTCTGCACTGATATTGCTAGCAGCGGATACTGTAGCAACACCAACAGAACCAACAGCGGCCAAACTTACAATTGCTGTAAGGGAGAGTAATTGTTTTTTCTTATTGAACATCGTTTTCATTTTAGTCATGGGAAACATCTCCTTTTTCATGATGAATGAGATAGACATTTTCGTCCGACCTCACGATCAGCTGAGAGTGTTTTCGTTCCGACAAACGAAAACAACAATCGCTATCTAAGAACTAAAAGCAGCAACCGTCGGGTGTTACTCCTTCAATTCCTCTCGATAAATATATCTCTATATTTATCTTGCCCACATTTTAAACCTTAGACGAATTCCTGTCAAACATTGACTTTATACCAAAATAAGCTTTTTTTCGCTTTATGATAATTCTGTAACAGCTTGCAAAACCTTCAATATCAGTCAGAAAAGAACCATCCTTTCATCAGCTTACAAACAGCTTACAGACGGTTACCGAATCTTAATAAATTTCTACTTGAAATCTCCCACCCACTACCATTTTTATTGATTGAGCAATTCTGTTCCTGTAGCATCTTGCTTGATTTTCTTAGCCTTCATCAGTCCCCCCAGAGCTTTCTTAAATTGGCCCTTAGAAATACCAAAGGTTGCCTTGATGTCCTCCGGAGAGGACTTATCATTTAAGGTCATGAACCCACCTTTGCTTTCCAGATAGGTTAGAATCATCTGAGCGTCATTCTCCAACATTTCATAAGAACGCGGTTTGAGGGAAAGGTTTAGTGTGCGGTCAACCTCACGAAAACCGATGACACGTGCTTCTAAAATTTGCCCCAAACGCGGTTCGCTGTAGCGCTCATTAGGGTGGATAAATCCCAACATATTATTTTCAGGCAGATAAACAAAGGTGCCTGACAATTTCAAACGGTAAACAATAGCTGGCCAGGTCTGATTTTGCATATTGTCATAGGCTGGCCTTGACATCTTCTGAAAGACTTCCGGCCGGGCAGGCAAGGCCCAAATTCGATTCTTTTTATCGACGTCCAAAGTAACATAGAGTTTATCACCCTTTTTAGGCCAAAGTTCTTTGAGGTCGGGCAGAACATCAAGCGAGACAACAACCTCCTTATCGGGCAGGCCAGTATCCAAAAAGACGCCAAGATCACGGCGAACTTCTGTCACTTCGCCCCAACCGTAGCTGTTGCGGCTAGCCTCCACCGGAAGCGTTGTCAACCGGAGTTTCTGACGCATATCCGTATAGGTAAATCCCTCCACCATATCTCCAATCGCATGCGTCCCTTCTTCTTTAGCTAAAGCAAAGGTCAAACCATCTTTTTGTACATAGTAGTAATGCTCATTTTCATCTGTTACCATGGCCGTTACAGTTCTGGCTAATAATTCATTCATTGTAATTCCTTTCCCAAGGAGATATCCTCCCCTTATAATATACGACTAGAATTATAGATATTCCAGTCTCAGCCTAAATAAAAGTCTAAGACGACGCCGTCCCAGACCCTCTTGTTTTCTACACTGTAAGCAGTTCTTTTTCTTTTTCAGCAGTCATGCTATCAATTTTTTTAACAGCATCATCTGTCGCCTTTTGGATATCTTTTTCAAGAGTTTTCAATTCATCTTCTGTGATTTCCTTATTTTTCTCTTGTTTTTTAGCTTCATCCATAGCATCGCGACGGATATTACGGACAGCAATCTTAGCGTTTTCACCAACTTTTTTCACTTCTTTAGCCAAGTTTTTACGTGTTTCCTCAGTCAATGCCGGAATAACTAAACGGATAACCGAACCATCATTGGCAGGATTAATACCCAAGTCTGATTCGTTAATGGCACGTTCAATATCTTTGATGGAAGATTTATCAAATGGTGAAACCAGAAGCACACGTGCCTCAGGCACAGTAATAGAGGCCAACTGATTGAGCGGTGTTGGTGCACCATAGTATTCTACTTCAATGCGATCCAGTAGGCTAGCATTTGCACGACCAGCACGGATAGCTGAAAATTCACGTCCCAGAGCTTCATGGGAATGTTTAAAACGTTCTTGAGCTTGTTCAATAATTGGATTTGCCATTTGAGTTTATTCTCCTTTAGTTAGATCTTTTATTAGAAACTGTTGTACCTATTGACTCACCGAGGATGACACGTTTTATGTTGCCAGGCTCATTCATATTAAAGATAACAAGGTCAATATCATTATCCATAGACATGGTTGCCGCTGTCGCATCCATAATCTTAAGGCCGCGTTTGATAACTTCTACATGCGTCAGTTCATCAAACTTAACGGCATCAGCATTTTTACGAGGATCATCATTATAAACACCATCGACACCATTTTTAGCCATCAGAATTGCTTCTGCTTCAATTTCAGCAGCCCGTAGAGCGGCTGTTGTATCTGTAGAAAAATATGGTGAACCAATACCAGCACCAAAGATAACAATACGTCCTTTTTCCAAATGACGAAGAGCACGCCCTCGAATATAAGGTTCAGCAACAGACTGCATAGCAATAGCCGTCTGAACACGTGTATCAACTCCTGCTTGTTTAAGACTGTCCGCCATAACTAAAGCATTCATAACCGTACCAAGCATACCCGTATAATCTGCTTGAACACGATCCATACCCGCCTCAGCCGCCGGTTCACCCCGCCAGAGATTACCACCACCGATAACCAACGCAATCTGAACACCGGATGCATGCACCTCTGCAATCTCCTTAGCCATAGCCTGTACGGTCGGAAGGTCAATACCAACACCCTTTTCACCCGCCAAAGCTTCACCCGATAGTTTAATCAATACACGTTTATACTTTGGGTCTACCATCTTCACGCTCCTTATATTTTATCCTAAATTATTTTATCATAAAATAAAGCTTTCTCCTAGCGGTTTAAAAAATAAATAACAAAAGCCAAATAATACTCTACAAGGCTAAATCAGCTTTAGACACAAAAAAAGTTCCATATGATTTATAATGAAAAGTCTTCAAACCATCATTAGAAAGACTCATATGGAATAAATCAACAGTCAGCGAAGTGGCTATTAATTCTTGGGCCTAAAAACGAAAAAGTTACCACAAATCTAATCAGACTGAAAGATAAAAATATCAGCATTCTCCTTTGTCGCTTTATCATACTTACTCCAGTTCATTCCTTCTTCAAGGCCGTTTTCCTCCTTTAATTTGTATCGTCTGCCCCATCTCTTAATCGTTGAAGTATTGATGTTTATTGTCTCGATAATTGACTTATGGATCTGCTAGAAGTTAGATATAGCTGAACAATTTTTAATTTATTTTCTGTCGTTAGTTTACTTTTTTTGGACATACGAAAATTCCCCTTATAGTTTCTAGTGAATTTTTGTTTTTTCACTGTCCACTATAAGGGGAGTATATCAAATTGGTTCTCTCCTTTTGGTTTCAATATCTGTCCATTTTTCAGGCAACTATGCTCTCGCTGCTAGTTTCCATGAAAGAGCTTCTTTTTTGGTTGTGATAAAATCACGATAAATACCTGCTTGTTTTGCCAATTCGACATGCTTGCCTTGTTGGACAATTTGCCCTTTGTCAAGAACAATAATTTGGTCAGCGTTTTCAACTGTCTTCAGACGATGGGCAATCATGATAATGGTTTTATCTTGGGTCAATTCATCAATAGCAGCCATTAGCTCTGCTTCATTTTCAGGGTCAATATTAGCAGTGGCTTCATCTAGAATAATAATTGGTGCGTCTTTCATCATCGCACGCGCAATGGAAATCCTTTGTTTCTCACCTCCAGACAGACTGGCGCCAGCTTCACCAATAACGGTATCATACCCTTGCGGTAAAGCCATAATAAAATCATGACACCTTGCCTTTTTAGCAACCGCAACAACCTGATCATGACTGGCCTCTTGCCGTCCAAACTTGATATTATTTTCAATGGTATCTTCAAAGAGATAAACATTTTGGAAAACAAAGCTAAAGTTCCTGATTAAACTATCATAGCTATATTCAGTCAATTCATGACCATCAAGACGAATATGCCCTTTATCAATATCCCAAAAACGTGCCATTAAATGGCAAAGGGTTGTTTTACCGCTGCCGGAAGGTCCAACGATGGCTGTTCTGGTTTTTTCAGGAATGGTAAAAGAGAGATTCTTAATAATTGGTCGGTCTTTGTAGGAAAAGGTGACCTGATCCAATTCCAAATGACTGCTTGATGGTTGCAAATCTTGTCCCTTTGTATTCATTGGCTGCAAGTCAAAGATTTCTTCTACCAATTCAACCGCTAAATCAACGGCTCTTAGAAGAGAAGAAAAACTGCTGACACCATCTAAACTTTCATAAACCATATAAGCACTAATAACCATCATCATACAAATCAGCAAGTCCATACTGCCTTGCAAATAAAACCAAATAGCTGCGCCACACATGGCAACTCCTGTTAATTTGGTAATAATATTTTGAACAGCAATCCAAGGAACAGTGACTAAGGTCATTTTAATATCAGCATCTCTTTTAGCAAAAATGGCTGTTGATAACGTTTTAGCCGATTGTTTGGTAATATTGAAACTTTTTACCTCGGCAATTCCTTGAACATACTTTAAGATAACATCAATTAAGTCAGTGTCAGCCTTTTGTTTGATAGGCGTCATAACCCCAGCTTGTTTACGCATCAAACTATTAGGCAGAAGAAAAACCAATAATCCTGCAATTAAAATCAGACCAATTCGCCAATCATAAATAAGAACAGAAAGTGTGATAACAAAGGTTGTCAAAAAACCTTGCATGGTCACCATAACAACTCGTGTTGCAATATCAGACAAACTTTCCAAGGTAGTGGTTGTAATACTAGTCATTTGACCCAAACTATTTTGATTGAAATAGCCCATAGGTAAATAACGAATATGCTCAGCAATTTCAATACGTTTTTGAGCACAAGTATGATAACCGCCTTCTGTTTGCAGCATGGTAGTCTTTAAAGTAACAAGGATATTGAGCACAAGTGATAGCAATAAAATGCCTATCACCTGCCAAATAACCGTCATTGAAAGCTTATTGGTGATCAGAGCATTTAAAATAAGGGCAATAGCGGGAATCCGCATGGCAGCAATCATAGCTTTTAGGAGTCCCAAAAAAATAGAAAGGTAGAACTTTTTACGATCCTCTTTCGTACAAAAATCAAAAAAGCGTTTTAAAGTACTAAGCATGGGCCAGCCCCCCTATCTTTTCGTCTTGATCATTATCTTTGACTGACAAATGTGCCTGCCACATCTTTTGATAGAGATCGCTTGAATACAATAACTCTTCTTGCTTGCCAAGAGCTTCTAGACGACCATCATTGATTAAAATAATCTGGTCTGCATCAGCAATAGTTGAGAGGCGATGAGCGATGACAATCAAGGTTTTACCCTTAATCAATTGTGCGATACTTGATTGAACCAGAGCCTCATTTTCAGGATCTGTATATGCGGTCGCTTCATCTAAAATAATAACAGGGGCATCTTTTAACATGGCTCTTGCAATAGCTATTCTTTGGCGTTCACCGCCAGACAAACTGCTGCCAGAACTACCAACCTGCGTTGCAAAGCCATTTTCAAGCTCCATAATAAAATCATAGCAACCGCAGGCTTTGGCAACTTGATAAACTTCTTCATCACTGGCAGATGGTTTTCCCAAACGAATATTCTCTAGAATACTGTCATTAAAGAGAAAATTATCTTGACAAACATAAGCAATCAGCTGGCTGTAATCCTCTAGGGGGATTTTTCTAATATCAAGACCGCCAAAAGAAATACTACCTGCCGTAACATCCCAGAAAGAGGCGATTAATTTGGCCAAGGTTGACTTACCAGATCCCGAAGGTCCGACTAAGGCATTGACAGTGCCTGCTTTTACGGTCAGGGAAATATCGTGCAGCACTTTTTTTCTCTCTTCATAAGCAAAAGAAACATCTTCTAAAACAATATCGCTTCCCTGTAAGTCTTGATTTAACTGCTGAGGACGCTGTAAATCAGGCCGTTCCAAAATTTCCGTAATTTCACCAAAGATCGAGCCAACTTTTCTGATGTCATCCATGTAGGTTCCCAATGTTATTAATGGCGTTAAAAGCCCCATGGACAAAATCATCAGTAAAATAAAATGATCTGCAGATAAACTGCCGCTGTATACAAAATAAGCACCGACAGGCAAAAGAATCATAAAGACAGATGGCATAATAACAGTGACTGCTGCCATATCAAATCGACACTTGCGCATCCATTCAATAAAACAATCAGCACCTTCTTTAGCTGCCTTAACAAATTTTTGATAGGAAAATTTTTCCTTACCAAAAATCTTAATCACTTCAATCCCATTGATATACTCAACCGCTGTATCATTTAAAGCCTTGGTTTTTACTAGCGTATTCTCAAAATCACCTTTACTTTTACGCAGCATGTTAAGATAAAATATAATACCAATTGGTAGTGTCAAAAGAGATAGAAGAGTTAAACGCCAATCCAATGCCATCATATAGATCAAAACAATTAAGGGACCAAATAAGGCTGCTGTAAATTCTGGAATAATATGAGCTAAAGTTGTTTCAGCAGCATCAACGCGTTCAACAATAATATTTTTATAAGATCCCGAAGATTGCCCGAGGACCGAACCCAAAGGAATCTTAGCTAATTTCTCTGTTAGACGAAAACGAATGTCTGCTAAAACAACAAAAGTAGCCCTGTGAGAAAGAGCCGTTGACACAGCATGACAGATGGAATAAGCTAGCCAAAAAACTGCCATCCAGAGACAAGCTTGTAGATAAGCCTGTCCATCTTTAAGACCATTGAACAAATCACGAATAATCTGCCCAATATAAAAATAAGGCATAAAGCCAAAAATAACCGAAGCAAAGGCTAAAAGCACACTTGTTATGTAATAAAATCTATAGGGGGCAATGAACTCAGAAATCCAAGCCATTGTTGATTTTTTCTTCATAGTACCTCCTCTAAAAGCCCAACAATTGAGACCAGTTAAAGAGTTGAATAATAGTTTGACAAGCCAAAAGCGCTTCCTGATAAGACCAGCCTTGTTCCAAAGGTTGAATAATAGCCTTATAATAAGCAGTCATGGCTAAATGAAGCTGTGACCTGTCAAGGATATGAGAAATTTTTCCTTCTTGATAAGCTTGCTCAAGATAACGATATGTATTATCAGTTAAACTTTCAATCATCTGTTGCTGAAATAATCCAAATTTTGAACCATGTGATTTAAAGAATAATAGACGCATGTTATCTTCATGATTGTAGATAAAACGCATGATTTCAGTTAATTCATCTAGAGATTTATCCCACATTTGCGCCAGTTTGTTTTCTTGTAATAGGTGATAATCATCTAGCAGATGCTGCTGCTCTATCATTTTCATCTCTTGCAAGCTGGGTTCAAGAATTGTGCCAAATAAAGCTTCCTTCCCAGAATAACGTTTATAGAGAGCTCCTGTTGTTACACCAGTATTTTTACATATCCGGCGTAAGGAAGCTTCCTGATAACCATATTTTAGAAATTCTGCCTTAGCACTCTTTAAAATTTCCAAATTTAGTGTTTCATCTTTTTTAACCATAGACCACTCCTTTTTTTGATAACACTGTTATCATATTGATAATATTATATCAAAAGTGTTTTAGTTTTTAAATAGCATTTTGAGTTAGATTAATTCATTAAAAAGAGCTTGGAACAATAGATTTCCAAACTCCTATTCTTATAAGTTTAAAGCATTTAATGAACCACCACTATAGCTTGTCGCAACTGATCCGGGCTGAATTGAAGTGACATGAACACTCTTCCTTTCTAAAATGTCAATCCACTGCTTTCAGAGCCTCTAACATATCGAGATTTTTCAGACGATGATTGACCAGCCAACCCAAAATGATCAAGATTAATAGGATAAAGAAAGTTGGGGCAAGGTAAACGGTGCTGTCAACTGTTGTGCCAAACAGGACGTTATCCGAACCAATCATTTCCATAATCAATTGATGCAGGTAACGCCCTGCCAGCAAACCAAGAAGAATTCCCACTAAGGAAAGTACGATGGTTTCCCGATAGATATAAAGCGTCACTTCTCTATTGTAAAAGCCAAGAACCTTAATGGTGGAAAGTTCTCTAATACGCTCTACAATGTTGATATTGGTCAAATTATAAAGAATAACAAGAGCCAAGAGAATAGTAATAATTATTAAGACTGTCATAGCAGCATTTAGGGATGTCACGATGGTTTTAATAATCTTCATGCGGGCTGTATTTTGCGTAACCGAGGCAACACTGGTCATCGCTAAAAGTTTTGTCGCTGTATCCTTAATATGAGAGACAGAATCATCTTTTAAATTAATAAAATAAGCGTTATTGTCTGGTTTTTCAGCAAAAATTTTCTGGTAAGCAGATTTGGTCATAAAGAGATAATGACCAGCATTCATCTTGACGATTGCTGCTACTTTGACCCGCCGCTTTTCACCATGATTATCTTTGAGAGTAAAGCTGTCACCTGCTTTAACCTTGTAAAAACGTGCTAATTTTTCAGAAATCAGGGCGCCTTCTTTTGGCAAGCGCAAGGATTCTCCAGAGGAAAAGTCTTGCAAATGGACAAAATTACCAAAATCTTTCTTGTCTGACACCATAATGGCAATCGTTTGACGGTCCTTGATGTTAGGAATCTTTTCTATGATATGGTCATAGTAAAGGCTTTGATAGCTGGATACCTCATTTGATTTTAAGAAATCAGCCAATTCATGATTATTCTTGCTGTCTTCCTTCTTCGTTACGACTAAATGATAAGGGGTTAATTGTGTGAATTGCTCTTTAATAACCTTTCCCCAAAGAAGGCTGTATACCAAGTCCTGCAAAAAGGAGAGCTACAGACCCTGCAACACCAAAGATAGTCATCAGCATCCGCTGCTTATAGCGAAAAATATTTCGTGTGGTTACCTTATGTGTGAAATTTAAATGATTCCAGATGAACCCCACTCTCTCCAATAAGATCTTTGCACCTCTCATCGGTGCTTTGGGCAGTAATAATTGTGCTGGCTTTTCACTCAGTTCCCGTCTGGCAATTAAGTAGGCTGGCAAGACAGCACTGATAAGACTCAGGACAAGGGCAATGAGACTGTAAGACCAATAAAAGGCAAGGTGAGGATTGCCGATAGTCATTTTACCTGTAAAAATCTGAGCAACAATTCTAGCCAGAAGATAATGGCCGCCAAAGATTCCAAGAACGGACCCCAGTAAGCTGGCTACAGTGCCATAAACTAGAAATTTCCTAATCACATCTCCATTAGAATAGCCCAGAGCTTTTAAAAGACCTGAATTGCTTCTTTCTTCATCAACAAAACGTGTCATGGTTGTAAAGGTAACCAGAGCGGCAACGGCATAGCGGACAATAGGAAAGATATTCCCTAGATTACCCATACTATTGGCATTAGAATTATAAACCGTATAACCTTCACCGCCTAGCATAGTCGAGCGCGTACAGGTCGTGTAAGTTGGCTCTGCCATAGCATCAATCTTAGCTTGAGCCTTTTGAATCTGCTTTTCTTCCTTGGCAAGCTTAAGCCTTGCCTTTTGGAGAGATTGTGCTGCCTGCTGTTGTTGGTAAGAGGAGGGCATCGTATTGACTTCTGCTGCCTTTTCTTGCAGCTGCTTTTGAGCCGCAGCTAAATTTTGCTTACTCTGGTCAACTTTTGCCTGTGGTGCTTTCTTTAAGTTGGCTAAACGATTTTTCCCATTATCTTCTAGCAAGGTGTCTAATTGATCTTAATAATGATTCACTTGTGAATTGTAATCATCAGAAAAAGGATTGCTGTTTTTCAATTTACGATAGGAAATACGCGCTAACGTATTGGTCTGATTTGAAAAAGCGGATGATGTTACGAGAGCATAACTTGACAAGGTACCGTCACCTGCTGTTGATGATCCTAAATTTAAAGTTGACCATATTTCTGATGAATGAATAAAACCAACAACCTTAAATGTTCTTCTCTTTAATAAAGACTTTTGAGAAGACTGAAACGTTAAGCTGTCTCCAATTTTGTAGTCTTTTTTCAAAGTTGAAATCAAGGCAATTTCATCTTCCTTTTGGGGTAAACGCCCCGATGTTACTTGGTAGCTTGAAAGAGACTGACTTTTAGAAAATACACGCATGGCATCATCTTTACCTTTAAGCGTCATATCAGTTAGTTTTCCAAAATCCACCTGAGTGTTTTTAAGATGCTTTAATTCTGCCTCATCTTCTTGACTGAAACCATAGTTGGCTGTGACAAACAAATCTGCTGTTCGATGCGTTTTCAGATAATCTTTTGCCAGAGTTTGCATATTGGGCTTGGTTGCCTTTAGACCGATAAAGGTAAAAGAGCCCAGAAACATCAAAAGCAGAATGGAAATGAAACGTCCTTTAGATTGTCGTAAGGCAGTATAAATCGTTTTCCAGTAAATTCTTCTTTTCATAAGATCAGCCTCCTTAATATGCCAAATTCTCAATATCCTGAGGCTGAATATTGATTTCAACAGCTTTGACTTTGGCATCATGCAAATGAATAACTCGATTAGCAATCGGTGCTAGAGCAGAATTATGGGTCACAATAACAACAGTCGAACCCTTTTTGCGGGACATGTCCTGTAAGAGTTTGAGAATTTGCTTGCCTGTTTGATAATCCAGTGCTCCTGTTGGTTCATCACATAAGAGCAATTTAGGGTTTTAGCCAGCGCACGCGCAATAGACACACGCTGCTGTTCGCCACCGGATAACTGGGCAGGAAAATTATTTAAACGTCCTCCCAGCCCCACTTCTTTCAAAGTCTCTTCAGCATCTCTGCTATGACTGACAATTTCCGAAGCCAATTCAACATTTTCTTTGGCTGTTAAATTAGGGACTAAATTATAAAATTGAAAGACGAAGCCGACATCATTACGACGATAAGTCGTCAGCTGTTTTTGATTATAATCTGCGATATTGACACCATCAATCACGACTTGGCCTTCATCATTATTATCCATGCCGCCTAAAATATTAAGGATTGTTGATTTACCAGCACCGGATGCCCCTAAAATAATCACCAATTCCCCTTTTTCAATCTCAAAGCTAATGTCGTCATTGGCAACAATCCCGCTTTCACCCATCTGATAGCGCTTATAGGAATGCTGCATTTCAATATAAGCCATAAGAAAACCTCCTTATTTAGACGTGTGTTGATTTAATTTTTGCTTTAGTATATAATGATTTCAAGACAAAAACAAGCATCATTATTTAGACAAATGTCTATTTAAGGAGAAATTATGGTTCAAAAACGCCAGACACAAAGCAAGGCTAAAATAAAAGCAGCTATTACTGAGCTGCTGCTAGAAAATTCCGATTTCAATAGCATTACCATTCGAAAAATCACTGAAAAGGCTCAGGTTAATCGCAGTACTTTTTATCTGCATTATCAAGACAAATACGATCTTGTCAATAAACTGGCTCATGAGGTGACGGGAGATTTTAAGGAATATTTGATGACCAATTCTGCCAATAAAGACCTTCGTGAAAACCTTATCCAAGGCTTAACTTACCTTAAAAGTCAGCAAAAATTCATTTATGCTTTATCACAGATTATTCAAGTCAATTTTTCGCAAAAGACAAGGAAGTTTATTAAGGAATTAATAGATGAAGTGCCTAGTTTCTTTTATGATAATCTCAATCCTGACTTGGGTATGCCCAAAGATTATATGACGGTTATCTACGTTGCAAGTCTTGAAAGTCTTTATATGCACTGGGTTCTAAGCGGTGCTCAAGAATCCCCCCAAGAGATTGCTGATATGTTCTTGATCATTAGAGGATTTTACCAAAACACTTAAAAAGAAACATCCCCCCCTCTGGCAAACAGACGAGGGAGTCATTATTTCAGCTTATCAAGATAATATTTAAGAGAGCTTGTCAATGATGCTCATTTCGCAACCATTGAGCAAGCTCAGCTTGAGATTTTTAAATATATTGAGACTTACTATAACCCTAAACGTCTGCATTCAGCTTTAGGGTCTCTCTCACCTGTAGAATTTGAAAAAATAGTTACTAATTAGCTTAACTTTATGTCTATTTTTTCTTGACAAGTTCAAAATCTTTTATTATTTCACTGTCCACTTGACAGGGAGCAGTTCAGATTGATTCTCTCTCGCGTCCAGTTATAAATCACCACTACAATTCATTGCCGAGGATAACAAATTCTTAGACAAAGCAAGTTGTACATATGGCTAACACTCAATAGAGAAAACTTTTGTTACCTCTTAAATCATTAATATAGCTATTATCACTAAAGAAAAAGCAGATTTCAATCAATGATTTTTATCCATCTGACAATCCAACAATTAACAATAATGTTATTAAACCAAAAGTTATGAATGCTACTATACCAACAAATGTTCCAGATACGGCATCAACTCTATATAGTAACTACATAATTGAAATTACTGTAAATATGATCAGCAACGAGGATTCAATTCTAATCAAAGAAGTCATTTGATTGTCAACTCTTCATAAAAAACTAAGAAGTAGTATTAACTCGTGGTGCTAGTTGATTTTCAACGACAATAAAAAGCCCAAAAGGACTATACTGTAAGTGACAAAA